>JAQGIN010000126.1 GCA_028291125.1 Caulobacter sp. | reverse complement strand
CCGCAACGACATGGCCGGGTCGACATTGCCGGTCGGCTCGTCGGCCAGCAGGATGTCGGGGCGGTCGACGACGGCGCGGGCGATGGCCAGGCGCTGCTTCTCGCCGCCCGACAGCGTGGCCGGCAGGGCGTGCATGCGCTCGCCCAGCCCCACCCAGCCCAGCAACTCGGCGACGTCCTCGCGATAGCTGGCCGGCTTGCGGCCGGCGATGCGCAGCGGCAGGGCGGCGTTGTCGAACACCGGCAGGTGCTCCAGCAGCCGGAATTCCTGGAACACCACGCCGATGCGGCGGCGCACGAAGGGCAGGTCGGGGCCGGCGATCAGGCTGACGTCGCGGCCGAACAGCTCGACGCGACCCCGTGACGCACGATGGGCCAGATAAATCAATTTCAGCAACGAGCTCTTGCCCGCGCCCGAGGCCCCGGTGAGGAAGTGAAAGGAGCCTGGTTGCAGCGAAAAGCCAATGTCGCGCAGGGTTTCCGGCGCGCGGCCATAACGCATGGAGACCCCTTCGAACCGGACCACGGGGAGGGCGTCATCGCCCGGTTCTGGACCGGTCAGCACGGAAGAATCGCCGGGGTTTCTGGACATCAAAGCCGAAATCGGCGACCTCGTTAGGAGACGAGCGGGGAGCGTCCGATTCGCGGCCATGATACTAACCTGTCCCGAGTGCGCCAGCCGCTATTTCGTCGACGACGCCAAGGTCGGCGCGACCGGCCGTGTCGTGCGTTGCGCCAATTGCGGAGCCCGCTGGAACGCCAAGCCGGACGCGGTCGGCGAGGGCGGCGACGGCGCGGCGACCTCAGCCTCCGCCGCCGCGGCGACGGTCGATCCCGCCACGACGGCGGCCGCCGCCGAGGCCGCGAACACTCCGACCGGCGCCCCAGCCCCAGCCTCCGCCGCCGACGGCGAACCCGAGCCCGAACCCCCGATCAGCGCCCTGCCGGGCGAGGAACTGCCCAAGGTGTTCCGGGCCCGCGCCGACGCCGACCGTCGGCTGCGCGAGGCCACCGCCACCGGCGTGGTCTGGGCCGTGGCGGCGGCGGCGATCATCGTCCTGTGCGTGGCGGCGGTGGTGTTCCGCATCGAGGTGGTGCGGATGTGGCCGCGCACCGCCGGGGCCTACGCCACCCTCGGCCTGCCGGTGAACAAGATCGGCCTGGTGGTCGACAAGGACAGCCTCAAGGCCGAGCCGTCGCTGGAGGACGGCCACGCCGCCGTCACCATCACCGGCGTGATCCGCAACATCACCGACCGGCCGGTGATCGCCCCGCCGCTGCGGGTGAGCCTGCTGAACGCCCAGGGCAAGCGGGTGGCCGGCAAGATCGCCGCCGCCGCCGACCCGCGCATCCCGTCCGGCCAGACCCGGCACTTCGCCATCACCATCATCGACCCGCCGCTGACCGCCAAGGATCTGGAGATCGGCTTCGCCCTGGAGCCGGGGGCCGCCAAGGCGGTCAAGACCGCCCTCAAGCGGCCGGGCGAAGCGGCGACCGCGGGCGATCCGGCCCTGCGCGGCGCCCAGTCCGAGCCGGCGCAAGGGACTGGACAGGACGCCGCCGGCCATGCGACCGCAGCGCCCTCAGCCGACTCCCACGGATCCCCGCCCCGTCATGACTAATCCTACCGCGCCCGTCGTCCTGATCTCCGAAGCCGAGATCGCCCAGCGGGTCCAGGCCCTGGC
Source organism: Caulobacter sp. (assembly GCA_028291125.1). Classification (GTDB taxonomy): domain Bacteria; phylum Pseudomonadota; class Alphaproteobacteria; order Caulobacterales; family Caulobacteraceae; genus Caulobacter. The sequence goes on along the minus strand of JAQGIN010000126.1, from coordinate 872 downwards.
CGAACAGATCGCCCCGCGCATCGACGACGACACCGTCGCCGTCTGCCTGCTGACCGGCGGCCTGTGGTTCGCCGCCGACCTGACCCGGGCGCTGTGGAAGGTGGGCCGCAACGTCCGCTTCGACGCCCTGTGGCTGGCCTCCTATCACGACGAGCGCAAGAGCTCGGGACGCTGCGAGGTCCGCGCCGACCTGCAGCGGCCGCTGGTCGGCCGTCGGGCCCTGGTGGTCGACGACGTGTTCGACACCGGCCTGTCGCTCAGCGAGGCCTCGCGCCTGGTCAAGGACGCCGGGGCCAGCGAGGTGCTGACCGCCGTCTTCGCCCGCAAGCCCTGGCCGACCCCGCGGGCCATGGAGCCCGACTTCGTCGCCTGGGAAGCCCCGGCGAGGTTCCTGGTCGGCTACGGCCTGGACGTCGAGGGCAAGATGCGCGGCCTGCCGTATGTCGGGGCGATGGACTGATCCAGGGCGAGATACTCGCCCCCACCGGACCGCTTCGCGGTCGTCCGCCCCAGAAGGGGCGGAGCTTCCTTGATTAGCTCTTCCCCCCTGGGGGAGGAGGGCCGCAGGCCCGGAGGGGGCCAGTGCGCCGCCTACACCCAGTCCGGCACCACTTCCCGCGCCAGCATTTCCTCATAGCTCGGCCGCGGCCGGATCACCGCGTAGCGGTCGCCGTCGACCAGCACCTCGGGGACCAACGGGCGGCTGTTGTATTCGCTCGACATCGCCGCGCCATAGGCCCCCGCCGACATGAAGGCCACCAGGTCGCCGGCCGCCAGCGGCGGCAGCGGCCGGTCGCGGGTGAAGGTGTCGCCGGTCTCGCAGATCGGGCCGACCACGTCATAGGCCACGGCCTCGCCGGCCCGCGGGACCA
>JAQGIN010000112.1 GCA_028291125.1 Caulobacter sp. | reverse complement strand
TTCGATATCGCGAGGGGCGAGCAGGGCGAGGGCGGCGTCTTGCATGGCTTGTTCCTCAGACCGTCTCGATCAGCATGGCGCCGCCCTGGCCGCCGCCGATGCACTCGGTGGCGATCCCGCGCTTCAGGCCCAGCCGCTCCATCGCCGTGACCAGGTGCAGCACGATGCGGGCGCCGCTGGCCCCGACCGGGTGGCCCAGGCTGACCGCGCCGCCGTCGACGTTCAGTCGGGCGCGGTCGATGGTCCCGGCCGCGCCGGGCAGGCCGAGCACCTCGCGACAGAAGGCCTCGTCCTCCCAGGCGGCCAGGCAGGCCAGCACCTGGGCGGCGAAGGCTTCGTTCAGCTCCCACAGATCGACATCCTGCAGCGACAGGCCGGCGCGCTGGAGGAGGGCGGTGGAGGACAGCACCGGCCCCAGGCCCATGATCGACGGATCCAGCGCCGACCACTCGCTGTCCAGCAGCACGGCGCGCGGCTTGAGGCCGTGCTTCTTCACCGCGTCCTCGGAGGCCAGGATCACCCAGGAGGCGCCGTCGGTGATCTGCGAGCTGTTGCCCGGCGTCACCTTGCCGAACGGCCGCTCGAAGGCGGGCTTCAGCGTCGCCAGCTTCTCGACCGAGGAGTCGGGGCGCACGCCGATGTCGTGGTCGTAGACCGCGCCGTCACGGCCGATGGCCGGCTCCAGCTCGCCGGCCAGCCAGCCCTCGGCCTGGGCCTTGGCCAGGCGCTTGTGGCTCTCCACCGAATAGGCGTCGGCGGCCTCGCGGCTGATCCCGAAGTCGTGAGCCAGGATCTCGGCGGTCTGGCCCATGCCCAGATCGGTGATCGGATCGGTCAGGCCACGCTCCAGGCCGACGATCGGCTGCAGCATCTCCGGGCGGAAGGCGGCGGCGGCCTTGGCCCTGTCCAGCGGGTTTTTGGCTCCCGAGAACACCGACAGCCACTCGACCGCCGACTGTCTCAGCACCAAGGGCGCGTGGCTGAGGGCCTCGGCCCCGCCGGCCAGGATCAGGTCGGACGAGCCTTCGCGGATATAGCGGAAGGCGGTGTCGATCGACTGCATGCCCGAGCCGCAATTGATCGCCACGGTAAAGGCGGTCATCCGGGGTCCGCAGCCCAGGCGCAGGGCGGCGACCCGGGCCGGATTCTGCTCGTCGGCGATGACATTGACGCAGCCGAGGATCACCTGGTCGAAGGCGTCGGCCGCGAACGGCTGGCGCAGCAGCAATGGCCGGCCGCACTGCACCGCCAGGTCGACGGGGGTGAACGGGCCGGGGCCGGCCTTGGCCTTCAAGAACGGGGTGCGCGAGCCGTCGACGATATAGACCGGCCGGCTCACCGGGGCGCCTCGGCCAGCGGCTTGTGACCGTTGCTCTTGACCGCTGGCGGATCGGGGTCGTCGCCCTGGCTCTGGGCCCGGGCGCGGTCGGCGCCGACCGGCGCGGTCCGAGCCTCGACCGGGTGCGGCGTGGCCAGGCCGTCATGGGGAAAGTCGTCGACCTCGATGACCGCGGCCACGGCCTTGTCGGCGGCCTCCAGGGCGGTGATCTCCTCGGCGCTGACCAGGCCCTTGGCGACGCCCAGCTTCCAGTCGCGGATCTTGTGCTCGCGCAGGCGGTCGTGGATCGGCTGGGTGGCGACGACGCGCTCGAAGGCGTCGATCAGCTGGCCGACCGCCTCGTCCTTGCCGCCGACATAGACGTTCTCGATCAGCCGGTCGCGGGTGGGCGAGGGGTGCAGCAGCAGCTCGGCGCAGGCGTGGGTGACGGCGTCGGAGGGGCCGCGGCGGCGCGGGCCCAGCGGCAGGATGACCAGCCGCAGCAGCCAGCCGGCCAGCCTGTTGGGCAGGTTGGCGAACACCGCGTCGAAGCTCTGCTCGATGGCGGCGAAGCCGCTGTCCATGCACCATTGCAGCAGGGGGAAGTCGTCGTCCTGGCGACCCTCGTCCTCCCAGCGCTTCAGGGCGCCCGACAGAAAATAGAGCTCCGACAGGATGTCGCCCAGCCGGCCTGACAGCATCTCCTTGCGCTTCAGCTCGCCGCCCAGGGTCAGCAGGGCCAGGTCCGAGGTCAGGGCGAAGGCGGCGCTGTAGCGGCCCATCTGGCGGTAGAAGCGGGTGGCGCGGCCGGCGTCGGGGGTGGGCGAGGTCAGGCCGCCCGTCCAGCCGCGCGCGAAGGCCCGCAGGCCGGTGCGCAGGGCGTGGGCGACGTGCTTCCAGAACACCTCGTCGAACTGGGCCAGGCCGCGGGCCTGGTCGGCGTCGCCCAGGGCCAGGATCTCCTGCAGCAGGTAGGGGTGGGCCCGGATCGCGCCCTGGCCGAACACCATCAGGCTGCGGGTGAGGATATTGGCCCCCTCGACGGTGATGCCGACCGGGATGGCCCGATACTGCGAGCCCATATAGTTGCGCGGGCCCTCGATGATCGCCTTGCCGCCGTGCACGTCCATGGCGTCGTTGACCACCACCCGCATGCGTTCGGTGGTCCCCGACTTCAGCAGGGCCGAGATCACCGAGGGATGGTGGCCCAGGTCGAGGCCGACGCAGGTCAGCCGGCGGGCGCCGTCGAGCAGATAGGCGTTGCCGGCGATGCGGGCCAGGCGTTCTTGCACGCCCTCGAACTTGCCGATCGGCACGCCGAACTGGCTGCGGATCCGGGCGTAGCTGCCGGTGGTCATGGCGCTGAAGGCGGCGGCCGCGCCCGACAGGGCCGGCAGCGAGATGCCGCGCCCAGCCGCCAGGGCGGTCATCAGCATCTTCCAGCCCTGGCCGACCCGCTCGGCCCCGCCGATCACCAGGTCCATGGGGATGAACACGTCGCGGCCCCAGTTGGGGCCGTTCTGGAAGGTCTGGAAGGCGGCCAGGTGGCGGCGGCCGATCTCGACGCCCTGGGTGTCGGTCGGGACCAGGGCGCAGGTGATGCCGATGTCCTCGCGCTCGCCCAGCAGGTGGTCGGGGTCGCGCAGCTTGAAGGCCAGGCCCAGCACCGTGCAGACCGGGCCCAGGGTGATGTAGCGCTTGTGCCAGTTGAGGCGGATGCCCAGCGCCTCCTGGCCGTTCCAGGTCCCGCGGCAGACCACGCCCTCGTCGATCATCGCCGAGGCGTCGGAGCCGGCCTCGGGGCTGGTCAGGCCAAAGGCCGGGATCTCGCGGCCGTCGGCCAAGCGCGGCAGCCAGTGGTCCTGCTGGGCCTTGGTCCCGAAGCGCATGATCAGCTCGCCGGGGCCGAGCGAGTTGGGGACCATGGCCGTCACCGCCGCCGACACCGAGCGGGTGGCCAGCTTGCGGACGATCTCGGCGTGGCCGAAGGCCGAAAAGCCCAGGCCGCCATACTGCTTGGGGATGATCATGCCGAAGAACTTCTGGGATTTCAGATAGTCCCAGGCCTGAGGCGGCAGGTCGCGGGTCTCCCAGGTCATCGTCCAGTCGTCGAGCATGGCGCACAGGGTGTCGACCGGGCCGTCGATGAAGGCCTGTTCGTCGGCGCGCAGCTTCGGCTTGGGAAAGGCCAGGAGCTCGTTCCAGTCCGGATCGCCGGTGAACAGCGCCGCGTCCCACCAGACGTCGCCGGCGTCGATGGCGTCGCGCTCGGTTTGCGACAGGGCCGGCATCACGCCGCGCGCCCATTGCAAGATGGGCCGGGTGACGAAGTCCCGACGGAAGGAAAAGCTGGTCATGGTGCTGCCTCGTTGCCGCTGGTGTCCAAACGCTGCTGGACCGTGGGGGCTCCACGGAAAGCTAGGCGTCAAGCGTGTCGGCTTGACGGCGCCGTCAGCCCCGGGCGCTCATCTCCAGCCAGTCGAGCTCTTCCTCCAGCCGGTGATAGGCGTCGTCGCCGATCTCTCCCCGGTCGCGGAGGTCGGCCGACGACCGGCGCGAGGCCTCGACCATCCGTCGCCGCAGGGCGTTGTCGAGGCTGTCGCGGATGGCGCCGCCCGACTTGGCGCGCTCCAGGCTCTGGCAGTATTCGCGGCGCAGGGCCTCGGCGGCGGCCGAGGTCTCGCCCTCCAGCGAGGCCACCGCCGCCTTCAGGGCCATTTTGCGGGCCAGGGCCAGTTCGGTCTCGACGATGTCGTCCGGGGGCAGGTTCAGCAGCCGCAGCAGCGGCCCCAGGGTCAGGCCCTGAAGCACCAGGGTGCCGACCACCACCACGAAGGCCGCCAGGATGATCAGGTCGCGTTCGGGAAAGCCCTCGGGCAGGGCCAGGGCGGCGGCCAGGCTGACCACGCCGCGCATGCCGCACCAGGCGACCAGCAGGCCGCTCTTGATGGTGGGCGGGCTCATGCCGCGGCGCGCTACGTGGACGCCGAACCAACGGTTTTTCTGCCGCACCATGGCGCCGTAGCCCATCACCCACACCAGCCGCACGAGGATCACCATCGTCAGTACGACGCCGGCGACGACGAAATAGGTCTCGCGTTGGGCCCGGCTCAACGGTTCGAGGATCGGGCCGATCTGCAGGCCGATCAGGGTGAAGGCCAGGACGTTGAGGACGAAGGTGGCGGTCTCCCAGACGGCGAACGACGGCAGCCGGAGGCGCGAGGGCATCGGATTGCCGCGCTGGCGGGCCAGGGTGACGCCGTAGCAGACGATGGTGATCACCCCCGACAGGTGCAGCCGCTCGGCCAGGATCCACACGCCGAAGGTGGCGACGAACTGCACGACGATCGAGCTGGACGGGTCCTGGATGCCGCCGAAAAAGGGCCGGCTGAGCCGGGCCAGCGCCACCCCGGCCACCACGCTGCCGACGGCGACCAGCCCAAAGGTTGGGGCGGCGTGGGTCAGGGTGAAGCCGACCCCGGCGGCGCTGACCGCCAGGCGGTAGATCAGCAGGGCCGAGGCGTCGTTGAGCAGGCTCTCGCCCTCCAGCACCTTGAGGATCCGGTAGGGTGGCTTGATCTGGCGCAGCACGGCGATGGCGGCGACCGCGTCCGGCGGGGCGACGATGGCTCCCAGGGCGACGGCGGCGGGCCACGGCATGTCCGGGACCATCATCTTGGCGACGACGGCCACGGCCACGGTGGTGGCGGTGACGGCGCCCAGCACCAGCGCGGCCACCGGCCGCCAATTGTCCTTCAGGTCGCGCAGCGAGGAGTCGTAGGCGGCGTCGAGCAGGATCGGGGCGACGAACAGGGCCAGCACCAGGTCGGGCTCGAAGGCCAGGCGCGGCGCGCCGGGGATGAAGGCCAGGGCGACGCCGCCGAGCG
>JAQGIN010000103.1 GCA_028291125.1 Caulobacter sp. | reverse complement strand
ATTTGCTGGACGCCTAGGCGGCGACCCGGTCGGCCTCGGCGGCCAGCACCGTCGACAGGGCCGCGTAGAGTTCGGCCGGTTCGATCGGCTTGGCGACATGGGCGTTCATGCCGGCCGCCTGGCAGGCGTCCCAGTCCTTCTCGGTGGCCGAGGCGGTGACGGCGATCACCGGCGTGGCGGCGTTGGGGCCGAGGCCGGCGCGCAGGGCGCGGGTGGCGTCGCGGCCATCCAGCCCGGGCATGTAGACATCCATCAGCACCACGTCGAACAGCTCGGTCCCGAGCAGCTCCAGGGCCCGTTCGCCGGACTCCGCCAGGGTCGGACGGATGCCGAACGGCTCCAGCACCAGCTCGATGGCGCGGCGGTTGACCACATGGTCGTCGACCACCAGCACCCGGGCCCCGTCGATGGCGGCGCGCGGGGCCAGTTCGGCCGGGGCCTCGGCGGCGTCCGCCGTCAGGGTGAGGGTGAAGCGCGAGCCCTGGCCGCGGACGCTGGTGGCGGTCAGGTCGCCGCCCATCAGCCGGGCCAGTTCGCGGCTGATGCCCAGGCCCAGGCCCGAGCCGCCGTGACGGCGGACCACGGCGGCGCTGAGCTGGTCGAACGGCTGGAACAGCCGGCCGATCAGGTCGCGCGGGATGCCGGGACCGGTGTCGACCACCGTCATGTCCAGCCGCCAGCCGCCGTCGCGCGGCTCGGCGCTGAGCTGGACGGTGACCGCGCCGCGCTCGGTGAACTTGATGGCGTTGGACAGCAGGTTGTTGAGCACCTGGCGCAGGCGCATGGAATCGCCGGCCACCCAGCGCGGCAAGGCGGCGGCGCCCTCGACCCGCAGCTTCAGCCCCTTCTTGGCGGCGTCGGGGCGCCACAGGCGCAGGCTGTCGGACACCGTCCGCCGCAGGTCGAACGGGCTGGTCTCGACCGCCATGCGGCCGGCCTCCAGCCGCGAGAAGTCGAGCAGGTCGTTGAGCAGGGTGCGCATCATCGCCCCGGCGTCGCCGATCAATTGGGCGTGGCCGCGGGCCGAGGCGTCCGGCGCGTCCTGATGCAGCTTGGCGGCCCCGGCCAGGATGGCGCTGATCGGGGTGCGCAACTCGTGGCTGATCATCGCCACGAAGGCCGACTTGGCGGCCACCGCCTCCTCGGCCTCGTAGCGGCGGCGCTCGGCCTCGTCCTTGGCCTCGCCCTCCGACCGCAGGGCCTGCTCCAGGGTGCGGGCGGTCACCGCCACCGCCGCCACCAGCAGCAGGGCGCCGAACCACAGGGCGGTGGCCAGCGGCGCGTCGGGATTGGCCAGGCGGGCCACGACCGGCGCCGCCAGCAGATAGATGACATACGGCGCCCCTGCGGCCAGGGTGGCCGACCTCAGGGTGCAGTTGACGACGATGACGTTCAGCAGCGACCCGGCCAGCAGCATGCCGCCCAGGGTCGGGGCGAACCGCTCCTGGGACGCGAACAGCGGCAGGGACAGGGCCCCGAACACCAGCGAGGTCACGAAGGGCATGGCGACAAAGATCCGTCGCCGCCAGCGGGGCGGGGCGACGTCGGGATGGCGCACCAGGGGCCCCGTCAGCCACACCTCGGCGGCGAGGGTGGCGGTGTAGATCGCGGCCCAGATCCAGACCCAGGCCATGCCGCCGATCAGGTGTAGGATCAGGGCGATCACCAGCGGCGCGCCCAGGCGCAGGCCGAGGTTGCCGCGCCGGGCCTGCATGGTCCGCACCAAGCTTTGCTGGGCTGAGTTCGCGCTCATCGCGCCTTGGGCTCCTGTGACCGCCCCGAATCTAGCGCCGCAACACCTAAGAGGATGTGAAAGAACGAGATTCGGCGAATCCGCCGCCTTGGCTCAGGCGCCCGGCGGCGGGCCGAAGGCGGCGGCCAGGTCGGCGGCCTCGAGGCCGTCGATTTCGACGCTCTTGAGGCGGGCCGCGGTCCCGGCGGCGATGCGCAACGATGATTTCGGCCGGCCCAGGGCCTTGGCCAGGACGGCGATCAGGGCGGCGTTGGCCTCGCCCTCGACCGGCGGGCTGGAAACCCGAACCTTCAGATAGGGGCGGCCGCCGGCGTCCAGGGCCCAACCGTCCACGCCGTCGCGGCCGCCGCGCGGCGTCAGCCGCACCGCCAGACGCATGGCCTAGCCGACCAGGTTCAGCAAACCGATCTGCAGGGCCGGCAGGATGTAGCGCTGCACGCCGACGATCAGCAGGATCAGGATGATCGGGCTGATGTCCACCCCGCCCAGGGCCGGAATGATCCGCTGCAGCGGGGCCAGCAGCGGCCGCGTCACCGCGTCGAGGAACTTGCTGAACTGATAGACGAAGTGGTTGCGCAGGTTGATGACGTCGAAGGCCACCAGCCAGCTGAGCACGGCGCTGATGATGATCGCCCATTTGAGCAGCTCGAGCAGCGAGCCGAGGATGAAGAAGATCAGATTGATGAGCGGGGCCATGCGGGTTCCATTCAAGTCCTCCGCTTCTAGCCGCGCCTTGGCGTCGCTGGCAAGGCGAACCGCAATCGGCGGCTTGACGCGCTCCCCGCCTCGCCGTATCTCCGCGCTTCCTTGGGGCCGTAGCTCAGTTGGTAGAGCGCCTCGTTCGCAATGAGGAGGTCAGCGGTTCGATTCCGCTCGGCTCCACCAACCTTCTCGAAGGTTGGAGAACCCCAGGAAAATCAGCGCTCTGAAATCGACGCCGGTTCGGCGGGCGATCGCCCCGGCGAACCCTGTTCCTCGGTCGCGCGCGGCAGCAGCGACACGAAGTCGCCGCGCTGGATCGACACCGCCATGCCCGAGGCGATCACCACCTCGAGACGGGCCTCGAGCTGCTTGACCAGGGCTTCGACGATCACCGCGCCCAGGCCGCCGCCATGGCCGCCCGGGGCCTTGTCGGTCTTACCGACGCCGTTGTCGGAGACGGTCAGCTTCCAGTCGTCGCCATTGCTCTCGAAGGTGACCAGCACCAGGGCGTCGGCCTTGGCGCTCGGAAAGGCGTATTTCAGGGCGTTGATCACCAGTTCGGTGACGATCAGGCCGATGCTGACGGCCTTGTCGGAGGCGATGCGGCCGTCATTGGCGACCACCTTGAGCCCCACGGCCGCGCCATCGCCGATCATCGAATCCGCCAGGCTGGCGCACAGCTTCGACAGATAGGGCCCGACCTCGATACGATCGATACCGCCGGCGGCGTGCAGGTGCGACTGCACCTCGGCCACCGACATCACCCGCTGATAGGCGTCGCGCAGGTGATGGCGGGTCTCTTCCGAGGTGACGGCGCGGGCCTTCATCATCAGGATGCTGGCGATGATCTGCAGGCTGTTGGCGACCCGGTGCTGCATTTCCTGCAACAGCACCTGTTTCTGCACCAGCAGCTCCTCGGTGCGCAGATGCAGCTCCTCCTTCTCCCGTTCGATGGCGCGCCGCGCCGTGATGTCGGTGAAGGCCAGCAGGATCGTCGAGCTCGAACTGGTGTCGTAGAGCACCTTGCGGGCGTTGAGCAGCATGGTGCGGCGGCCAAGGCCCGGAAAGTCGTGGTCGACCTCGAAGCCGTCCATGGCGGTGTGCTCGGGGATGATGGTCTCGAGCAGCAGCCGCAGCGCCGGGATGTTCCACTGGCCGTCGCCCAGGTCGTACAGCAGACAGCCGCTGGTGTGTTCGACGTCGACCTTGAAGATCTCGTAGAAGGCCCGGCTGGCGGCCAGCACCCGCAGCTCGTCGTCGAGGACGATCAGGGGTTCGTGGATGGTGTTGACGATCGCCTGGGCGAGGGTCTGGGCGTCCTCGATGTCTTGCAGCGGGTTCATCATGGGCTGGAAAACAGATCCATCTCGGCGTGGGGCGGTCGTGGCCGCCAACGGGACAACGCCGGCCGGCAAGCTCTACGCCTATTTTGGGTGAGAGTCGCGAGCGTCGACGCCTCGCCCGCGACGCTCAGATCTTGGATCCGGGCGCATCCCGCCACGTGGCCGGGTGCGCGACGTCGCGCACCCGCTGGGCCATGGCCAGGAATTCGGCGTTCATGTCCGGCGCGGCGCGCAGCCCAGCCTGGCGGGCCGACGGCCTCAATTGTACTGCACCGTGACCGCGAAGCTGCTGGTGTAGGCCCCCGTCTTGGTGGTGCTGGTCACCGGCAGCGAGCCGCCGACCGTGAAGCCATAGCTGCCGGCCGAACCCAGCGACGAGCTCAGTGTCTTGGCCCCGGTGGCGGTGCTGGTCAGGGTGACCGTGACCGTGGCGCCGCTGGTGCTCAGGGTCAGCGAGGTGGGGACGCTGATCGAGAAGGCCTGGCCGCCCTCGCCCGTCACCGAATAGGTCGCCCGCGAAGGGGCGGGGGTGTTGAGGGCGATGGCGGAGCCGGTGACGGAGCGGGCGCCGGTGCTGGCGTTGACGACCACCGTGCCGCCGCCGGTCTCCGGCCGCACCACCGTGCCGAACACCAGGCCGACGGGATTGGAGATCGAGATCGGCCGATAGACCGTCACCGCCGCGGAGTCGGTGTCGCCGGTGGTCGGGTTGGTGCTGGGATAGTCGTCGACATAGACATAGAAGCCCGAGGCGCCGGCCCCGGAGGCGAGGCCGGAATTGTCGCCGGCGATGGGATAGTCGAAGCCGACGTAGAAGGTCTTGGTGGTGCTCTTGGGGATCGGGTTGAGGCCGAAGAGAATCGGGTTGGCGCCCGTCGGGCCGCCGGACAAGGTGGCCGTGCCCATGGCGATGGTGAAGTTGCCCAACGCCCGGGCCCGCCGGGTCGGCGAGCCGATGGAGCCGATCTTCACCACCGGATAGGCGTCCTTGCAGGCGCCCTGATTGCCGCATGTGACGCT
>JAQGIN010000076.1 GCA_028291125.1 Caulobacter sp. | reverse complement strand
TGCCACACCGACCAGCTGCCGCCGGTGACCATCAGGCCCCATTTGGGATCGGTGTCGACATGGGTGATGCGCACCTTGTCCCAGGGCGTCTCCAGCTCGTCGGCCAGGATCCGGGCCAGGGCGCTGCCGACGTGCTGGCCCATCTCGGCGCGGATGATGTTGACGGTGACGATCCCCTCGCCGTCGATGGCGAACCACAGGGTCGGCTCCATCAGCGGCCCGGCCGCGGGCGCCGGCGGCACGCCCCCCGGAACGGCGGGATCCATGGCCGCCTCGACCAGGGCCGCGAAGCCGAACGCCGCCCCGGCCGCGGTGGCGGTGACCAGGAAGGCGCGGCGCGACAGCGGATTGGCGTCCGCCTTGGGGAGCAGCCGGCTCATGACGCGCCGCCTCCCATCGCCGCCGCGGCCTGCTTGATGGCGGCGCGGATGCGGACATAGGTCATGCAGCGACAGAGATTGCCGCTCATCACCGCGTCGATGTCCTGGTCCGTGGGTGTCGGAAAGTCCTTCAGCAGCGCCGCCGCCGACATGATCTGGCCAGACTGGCAGTAGCCGCACTGCGGGGTCTGCAAGGCCAGCCAGGCCTGCTGCACTGGATGGGCGCCGGCCGGGTCGAGGCCCTCGATGGTGGTGATCTGCGCCCCGGCCACGGCGGCCACCGTGGTGATGCACGACCGTGTCGCCCGACCTCCGACATGCACGGTGCAGGCGCCGCACATCCCGATGCCGCAGCCGAACTTGGTGCCGGTCAGGCCAAGGTCGTCGCGGATCACCCACAGCAAGGGGGTGTCGTCCTCGACATCGACCGCCACCGGCCGGCCATTGATCGTGAAGCGGGTGGTCATGGCTGGCTCACTCCCCACCAACGCCTTGGCCGCGGATGGTCGCGACCTTCTGTTCCAGACCAGGCCAGGCCGGCTTGGTCGTGCGGGTGGCGCGCAGATAGGCGGCGATCTTGGCGACGTCGGCGTCGGAAAAACCGATGAAGCCCGGCATCACCACCCCCGGCGCGCCGTCCTGGGCCCCGACGCCGAACAGCACCACGCGGATCAGATTGGTCGGATCGTCCAGATTGACGGCGCTGTTGAGCGCCAGATCCGGCCGCAGCGGGTTGAGCTGCGCGCCGCCGTTATAGTGGCAGGAGGCGCAGGCGGCGGTGTAGAGCCTGGCGGCCGGATCGGCCTGCGGGCCGACGTTCAACCGGTCGGCGGCCAGGGCCTTCTGCAGGGCTGGCTGCAGCGCCGAGGCGCGGCCGGCGGCGCCGCCGACATCGGCGAAATAGTGGGCGATGGCCTGCAGGTCGGCGTCGGAGACCTTGACCAGGCCGGCATGGACCACCGGTCCCATCGGGCCGGCCGCCGTGCCGTGATAGCGGCTGACGCCGGTGCGCAGATAGGAAAACAGCTCGTCCTGGCTCCACGGCGCGGGCGAGGGATTGGCGGCGGTCAGCGGCGGGGCGATCCAGGCGTCGATCGGCGCCCCGGCATAGGTCTTGGCATGGTTTTCGGCGCCAAGGGCGCCTCGCGGCGTGTGACAGGCCCCGCAGTGGCTGACGCCGGTCGCCAGATAGGCGCCGCGGTTCCAGATGGCGTCCTTGGCCGGGTCGGGCACGAAGCGGCCGGGATGGAAGAACAACAGCTTCCAGCCGGCCTGCAGGGCGCGGATGTTGAGCGGGAAGGGCACGCTGTTGCGTTTGGCCGGAGCCACGACCGGCGGCCGGGTCATCATATAGGCGTAGAGGGCGGCGACGTCGGCGTCCGACAGCTTGGTGAAATGGTCATAGGGGAAGGCGGGAAACAGGTGCGATCCGTTGCGGGCCACGCCCTGGTGCATCGCCCGGCGGAAGGCCGCTTCCGACCACGTCCCGATGCCGGTCTTGGGGTCGGGGGTGATGTTGGTGGAATAGATGGTCCCGAAGCTGGTGCGCATCGGATAGCCGCCGGCATAGGGCGCGCCGCCCTTGGCGGTGTGGCAGGTGGCGCAGTAGCCGGCGCCGGCCAGCCCCTCGCCGCGGGCCACCAGGTCGGGGGCGAAGCCGGCGGCGGGGGGCGGGGCGATCCTGGCGATGGCCGGCCGCCAGGCGAAGGCGCCGAAGCCGACCAGGCCCAGGATTCCGACCGCGAGCAATCCGATGAGGATTCGTTTCAGCACAGGGGCCCCCGGTATGATCCAGGACGACGCCATCGGCCGGAGCCGAGCATCGCAATCGAGAGTGTTGCGATCGCGGCGCCAGCGCAAGGAGAATCCGCGAGGCCGCCAGCCCCGCGCGAAACGTCGCGATCGGCGCTAAGCACGGCCGCCGTCTGGGACCGTCCACCGTCTTCAACAGCGATCAGCGGATTGATTTGAAGACGGCCCATGCGATCAATCCGCATATTTCTGTCTTCATCGAGGGCCAAACCCTCAATGACGAGGTGTTTGGGACTATCAGGGCGGGAACAGCAAATGGCCGATCGGCGACGAGCGCTACGGCGCCAGCTAGTCCACGGGCTTGTCGGCCAAGGAGTGAGGCTTCGCGCCCCGATCCTGGGCGCGCTCCTGGCCCTGGCCGCCTCGGCGGCGGGTGGCCAGGAGGCCACCGTCGAGGTCCGCCGCCTGGACGCCGCCGAGGCCCGCCAGGGGGTGGCGGCCGACGCCACCCACCTCTACGCCATCGATAACGGCCGCATCGCCCGCTACGACAAGGCCACCGGCGTCAAACAGGCGCAGTGGGCGGGCGACCCGGCCCGCTTTCCGCACCTCAACGCCTGCCTGATCGCCGGCGACGAACTGCTCTGCGCCGGGTCGAACTATTCGGCGATCCCGCAGGTCAGCGCGGTGGAGATCTTCGACCCGGTGCGCATGGTCCACAAGCGCACCATCGCGCTGGGCATGGGCGTCGGCTCGCTGACCTGGATCGACCGCCACGACGGCTTCTGGTGGGCGATGTTCGCCAACTATGACGGCAAGGGCGGCGAGCCGAACCGCGACCATCGCTGGACCACCCTGGTCAAGTTCGACGACCAGTGGCGGCGGCTGGAAGGCTACGCCCTGCCGTCCCAGGTGCTGGAGCGCATGGCTCCCTACAGCAGCTCCGGCGGCGGCTTCGGCGACGACGGCCGGCTCTATGTCACCGGCCACGACCGTCCCGAGCTCTATGTGCTGGCCGTGCCCAAGGACGGCGGGGCGGTGCTCGACTACGTGACGACCCTGGCCATCCCGTTCGAGGGTCAGGCGATCACCTGGGACCCGGCCCAGCGCCGGGTGCTGTGGGGGATCAACCGCGCCACCCGCCAGGTGGTGGCGGTCAAGGTGCCGCCGGTGGCCTCTCGCTAGGCGTTCGCCCATGCCCCTGGAAAAGCCTCTTCCCGACATCGTCGGGCCGGGCCTGTCGGTGATCTTTTGCGGGCTCAACCCGGGGCTCTCGGCCGCCGCCTCGGGCCACCATTTTGTCGGTCGCGGCAACCGGTTTTGGCGCGTCCTGCACCTGGCGGGGTTCACCCCGGAGCAGATCGACCCGGAGCACGACGCCAGCCTGCTGGCCCATGGGTTGGGCGTGACCAGCGTGGTCGAGCGGCCGACCGCCGGTGTCGATGACCTGACCCGGCCGGAGTTCGTGGCCGCCGCCGCCGGGTTCGAGCGCTGGGTGCGCCGCTACGCTCCAGCCTGCGTCGCCTTTCTGGGCAAGGCGGCCTACGCGGCCATGATGGGCCGTCGGTCCGTGCCCTGGGGCCGACAGGCCGAACCCTTCGGTGGCGCGGTCGCCTGGGTGCTGCCCAATCCGAGCGGCCGCAACCTCGCCTTCAGCCAGGACGCGCTGGTGACGGCCTATCGCGAGCTGCGCCTGTTCACCGAAGGCCCCGCCACTGATCCAACCCATCGGCGAGATCGCCCGGAAAGAGCCTAGGCGCGGACCTCGGGCGTGAACGCGAAGGTCCATGGGCCTGGCGCGACGGCATAGACCGCGCAGCCCTGGTCAGCGCGCAGATAGCGGGCGGCCTTGGGGGCGCGACGGATCGGCGCGCCGCCATTGGGCAGCCAGACCTCGGCGGTGGTCGCGCCGGGGACGGTGACCTCGAGCACGGCCGCGCCGCCCGCGCGCCGCCAGCGCGACGCCGCCTCGCCGCGCGGGGTCAGGATCGTCGCCGCGGCCCAGGTCAGGCCGGTGGGCAGGGTGGGGCGGATCCGCAGCCGGGCGTAACCCGGCGCGGCCGGCCGTAGGCCCGCCAGGCCCTCGTAGAACCAGCTGCTGATCGAGGCGAAGTAGTGATGGTCCCACGACCGTGAGGAGAGGCCCCAGCCCTCCAGCATGCTGCGGATGTCGTTCTTCAGCCAAAAGCCCCAGCTGGGCTCGTCGGTGCGGGTGGCGAGCCTGTAGGCGACCTCGCCATGGCCGTGGTCGCTGAGCATCAGCGGCAGGTAGCGCAGGGCGTAGACGCCGACGTCGAGGCGATAGTCCTTGGCCTTGAGGTCGGCCGCCAGGCCGTCGACCACCGCCTGGGCCGCGCCGTCGGGGACCAGGCCGAAGGCCACCGGCAGCACGTTCATCGTCTGGGCGTAGGGCTGCGGCTTGCCGGCGATCGGCGGCGCGACATAGGCGCGCTTGGCGGCGTCGAAATAGCGGCGGTTGTAGGCGGCGCGCACCTGGGCGGCGAGGGCGGCGTAGCGGGCCGCGTCGTCGGGATGGCCCAGGACGCGGGCGCTGGCCGCCAGGCGGTCGACCATGTGAAAGAAGTAGGCGGTCGAGGTGGCGTCGACCGGGCCGGTCGGGCCGGCGGCGGCGTATTCCCCCAGGCCTCGATCGTAGCGGAACTCCGGGGCGGTGATGAACCGCGCGGTGTAGTCGACAAGCCTCTGGCGCATCGCATAGGTGGCCGCCTCGATGCGGCTGTCGCCAAAGCGCAGGGCCAGTTCGTCCGGCAGGATGAAGGCGGCGGCGTCCCAGGCCGGGGTCGGGCCCCAGATATAGTTCCAGCCGGGGGTGTTCTCGTAACCGTAGAACGGCGTCGACGGCACGATCTCCGGCAACTCGCCGCTGGCCGCTTGGGCGTCGGAAAAATCATTCAGCCACTTGGTCCAGGTGCGGGCGACGTCGAAATTGATCGCCGCCGCCGCCGAGGAGGCCTGGGCGTCGCCGGTCCAGCCGTTCTTCTCCAGGGTGGGCGTGTCGGTCTGGGCGGCGTGCAGATTGTTGAGCAGGGCCTGGCGGGCGGCGTCCTGAATCTGGTTCAGCAGCGGCTCGCCGCTCTCGAACGCGCCGATCGTCGCCACCGCCGAATGCACTTCGACGGCGGTCACCGCGTCCAGGGTCGGGGTCCCCGGAAAGCCCTCGACCTGGACATAGCGAAAGCCGGCATAGCCGAAGGCCGGTCGCCAGGTCTCGGGCCCGGTTCCGGCCAGGGTGTAGCGATAGGTCTGCAGCTGGGCGTCGATCAGGCCGCTGACCACCTGCACGGCGCCGTCCTTGCGCAGCTTCTCGGTCAGGACCATCGACACCGTCCGGCCGGCCGGACCGCTGACCGTCAGGCTCGGCTGGCCGGCGATGATGCGGCCGAAGTCGAACACCCAGACGCCCGGGCGAACTTCCTTCAGCGCCACCGCCTTGCGCCGCGCCACGCTGGTGATCGGCTCGTGCTGGGCGGCGACCAACCGGCCCTTCGGCCCCGGGACCGCCAGCGCCGGCGTCCAGGCCGCCTCATCGAAGTCTCGCCCGCGCCAGCCGCGCGGCTTGCGCCGGGCGTCGCGCCGCTCGCCGGCATAGATGGAGTCGAACAGGGTCGGGCCGTCGGCGCTCTTCCAGGTCGGATCGGTGACCACGGTCTCGACGCCGCCGTCGGCATAGGTGACCTCCAGCCGGGCCTTCAGCGCCGGTTCGGCGGTCCACGGGGCCTTGTGGAAATACCATTCATTGGGTTCGGCGACGCCGTACCAGCCGCGACCCAATTCGGCCGCCAGCACGTTCTCACCCTGGGCCAGCCGCGCGGTGACGTCGTGGGTGAGATAGAGCACGCGTCGGTCATAGGCGGTCCAGCCGGGGGCCAGGGCCCCGGCCCCGATCGGGGCGCCGTTCAGGCTCAGCTCGGCCCAGCCGCCGGCCGCGACGTGCAGGCGGGCGCGCCGGATCGGCCGGTCCAGAGTGAAGGCCTTGCGCAGCAGCGGGGCCGGATGGGCCAGGGGCAGCATGATGTCCTTGCCCGGCACGCCGGCGGCGATGACCAGACCGTCCGTTCCCGGATCACCGCCGGTGAACGGATTGTCGCCGCCCTCGAAGCGGGTCGTGAATCCGGGCCGGTCCGGGGCCGACAGGCTGACCGCGTGCAGCGTCGCCGCGCCGGCCTCGGGGGCCAGGAAGCCGAAGGTCCCCTCGGGCTGGCTGTCGTCCTCCACGGTGACGATCGCGACGCCGTCGAGACTGACCGTCATCGTCTTGCCGACCGCTTCGATGACCAGCCGGCGGCGCACGCCGGCCAGCTCGGCGAACCGGACGGGCAGGGCGACCTGATGCAGCTTGCGCAGCTTGACCTGCGGGCCGCTGCCGCCCGGATACTGCCGCACCTGCAGCATCAGAGACGGCACGCCGTCGACCAGGCCGATGCGCCAGACATAGGCCTCGCCATAGGTCTTGCCCTCCGGCCGGGCGCGCAGCAGCACGTCGAAGAACCGGCCGACGAGGGTGAAGTCGATGGTCAGGGTCTGGTCGGCCCAGCCGCGCGGCGGGCTGAGGTTACGGCCGATCCAGGCCGCCTGGCCCCAGTCGGCGGGGTCGAGCAGGCCCATCTCGAACCGGGCCGGCGCGCTCCAGGGCCCGGCCCGGCCGGCGCCGTCCCACAGCCGTGTCCGCCAGACGCGGCGGTCGCGCGAGGCCAGGGGCGGGCCGTCATAGATCGCCTCGACGGCGCCCAATGAGGCGACCTTGCCGCTGTCCCAGAGGGCGCGGCCGGCCGCCAGATCGGCTTCCGAAGCGGCGACCTGCGCTCGGTAGGCGCTCTGGCCGGCCGTCGGCGGCCGCCACATCAGCCGCGGCCGGGGGGCGTCGAGACCGATCGGGTCGACGGCGTAGTCGGTGCGTAGGGCAATCGGCGCGGCGCTGGCCGGGGCGGCGACGCCCTGGCCGGCCATCAGCCAGCCGGCGGTCGCCGCCGCGCCGGCCAGGGCGTCGCGCCTCGTCGCCTTGATCATCGACCCGCTCCGGGCCGGGCGATCAGTTGGCGGCCTTGGCGGGCGGCGGCACCTTGGCCAGTTCGGCGTCCAGCGCCTTGAGGGCGTCCTTGTCGAGATTGGCTTGCGGGAAGCTGGCCAACTCGCGGGGGCTGAGGCCCTTGATCAGTTCGGCGGTCTTGGCCTGCTCTTCGACTGGGGCCTCCGGCTGGCCGGCGGCCTCGCCGCGCTTGCGAAAGAACTCGCTGAGCACCGTGCGGGCCTTGGGGTCGGCGAAGATGTCGGCCATCTTGCTGTCGATCGAATAGTAGGGCGCGGCCGGAGCTGTCGCCGCGGCTTGCCGCGCCTGGACGGACCCGCCCGCCGACGCCGTGATCAGAGCCGCCGCCAGGGCGATCGCCAGTGTCCTCGACATGCCTAAACTCCCTTTGCCCGTGGGCGAGATTTCCCGCGAAGGACGTCGGCGCCTTCGTTGGTGGTTACGTTATGCATTTGCATAATCAAAGTCGAGAGGCTCATCGCACCAGGACGGCGGTCAGCGCCTCGGCATGGGCCTCGATGACCTCGGGGTCGGACGGATCGATGCCCCAGACCCGCCGGACCTCCGGAGCCAGGGTGTAGAACAGCTGGGCGGCGCCGACGAAGATATAGGCCAGGGCTGGCACCGACACCTTGGGCAGGATGCCCTCGCGCTGGCACAGCAATATGAAGGCCTCGGCCGCCTGGCGGGTCTGGACGATGAATTCGTCGGCCGCCCAGCGGAAGCGCTCGCTGTCGCGCACGCTCTCCTGGACCATCAGCCGGGCGTGCTCGGGGTGGCGGGCCGAATAGAGCACCACCGCCCGGATCACGGCGCGGGCGAAGTCGCGGTACGAGGCGTGGGCCGGGTCGTTGGGAGCCGGCAGGGAAAGCTCGGCCGCCTGACGCTGGAACAGGAAGGTCACCGCCGCCCGCCACAGGGCGTCCTTGCTAGTGAAGTGGTACTTGATCAGGGCGTGGTGCACGCCGGCATGGGCGGCGATCTCGCGGGTCGAGGCCCCGTCGAACCCCTTCTCCGAGAAGATCTCCAGGGCGGCCTGAAGAATGCTGGCCTGGGTGGCCGCCTTCTGGCGGGCTCGGACATTCACTAGGGCGCCTCCTGATCTCCGGCGTCCGATCCGACGCCTTGGCCTGGGGTTTAACAAGCTGGGCGGCAAAATGAAATTGGCTCACCGATCGGTGAAACAGGGCTCGACATTTCATTATGCAAATGCATAACGTAACAGAACAGATCATGGACCCACAAGAGTCCGGGGGAAGGGAACCAGGTGCCGCAACTCACGGGGAGAGCGCCGACTCGGCGCAAGGCCTGCGCGCTTCTGGCCCTGGCGGCCCTGAGCGTCGCCGCCTGCGGGGCCCAAGGCCAGCCCTCGCCCGCCGCTCGGCCGCTGGAGGCCGTCGACGCCCAGATCACCGGCGGCGCCGTGCGCGGCTATCGCGAGAGCGGGGTACGCGTCTTCAAGGGCCTGCCCTACGCCCAGCCGCCGGTCGGGCCGCTGCGCTGGCGGCCGCCGCAGCCGACCCCGGCCTGGACCGGGGTCCGCGACGCCCAGGCCTTCGGCTTCGACTGCATGCAGAACCGGGTCGGCTGGGACGACACCCAGACCAAGCTAGCCACCAGCGAGGACTGCCTGACCGTCAATGTCTGGGCGCCCGAGAATGTGACCCCCAATGGCCCTGGGGCCCCGGTCATGGTCTGGGTGCATGGCGGCGGCTATGTGATGGGCTCGGGCAGCCAGCCGGTGTTCGACGGCGCGGCCCTGGCCCGCCGCGGCGTGGTGGTGGTGACCTTCAACTACCGCCTGGGCCGCTTCGGCTTCTTCGCCCACCCGGTCCTGACCGCCGAAAACCCGGGCGAGCCCAAGGCCAATTACGGCTTCATGGACCAGATCGCGGTCCTGGCCTGGGTGAAGGCCAATATCGCCGCCCTCGGCGGCGATCCGGGCAAGGTGACGATCTTTGGCCAATCGGCCGGCGGCGGCTCGGTCAACCAGCTCATGTTGATGGCGCCGGCCCGCGGCCTGTTCCGCCAGGCGATCTCGCAGTCGGGCGGCGGTCGCGACCTCTGGCCGTTGCTGTCGGCCGACCGTCCGGGCAAGCCTTCGGCGCAGGCCATCGGCAAGGCCTTCGCCGCCAAGGCTGGGCTCAAGGACGAGGACGCCGCGGCCTTGCGCGCCCTGCCGGCCGCCAAGCTGCTGGGCAAGCTGGACTTGCTCAATCAGGAGGAGGCGACTTATTCCGGCCCGGTGGTCGACGGCGCCCTGGTCACCGGTTCGGCGGCCGAGGGTTTCGCCGCCGGCCGCCAGGCCAAGGTCCCGCTGCTGATCGGCGCCAATAGCGACGAGCTGGGCATTATTCCCGGCTTCCTGAAGGGGATGATCGCCGGCAAGACCATCGCCCATATCGGCGTGGCCGAGCCCGACCTGTTGGCGGTCTACGGCTCCAAGGCGGCGATGAACGCCGACCTGGCCAGCGACGTGTCGTTCGTCGAGCCGGCCCACGCCCTGGCCGGCCTGGCGGCCAAGTCCGGCCAGCCGGTCTGGCTCTACAGCTTCGGCTATGTCGCCGAGGCCAAGCGCAAGGACTGGAAGGGCGCGCCGCACAGCGGCGACCTCGGCTACGTCTTCGACACCCTGGCCGCCTTGAAGGACCCGCCCGCGCCGGCCGACCAGGCGATGGCGCGCCGCTGGGCCGACACCTGGACGACCTTCGCCAAGACCGGCGATCCGAACGGCGCGGGCCGGCCGGCCTGGCCGACCTACGATCCGGCCGCCGACCTGTGGCTGGCGGTGACCAATGACGGCGCGGGGCCGGCCAAGTCGCCCGCCCGCATCCAGGGCCTGAGCGCCCTGCGCGCGCCCAAACCGACCGACGCAACGACGTCGAAACCAACACCATAAAAAGACGAGGGGGACACATGTTCAGGTTCAAGACGGCCTTGGCGCTCGGCGCCTCGATCACCGCGTTGTCGGCCGGCCAGGCTCTGGCCCAGAACGCCGCGGGCGCGCCCGCGGCGGAGATGATCACCGAGGTGGTGGTCACCGCCCAGAAGCGCGAGCAGAGGCTGCAGGACGTGCCGATCGCCGTCAGCGTGGTCAGCGACGCCGATCTGCAACGACGCAATATCGGCAATATCGACCAGCTGAAGCTGGTGGTCCCCAGCTTCGACTCCACCGCCTTCGGGGTGTCGGTGCGCGGGGTCGGCACCTCGACCTTCTCGACCTCGATCGAGCCGACGGTTTCGACCGTGCTGGACGGCGTCGTGCTGGGCCGGCCGGAAATGGCCCTGGGCAGCTTCTACGACCTGGCCCGGGTCGAGATCCTGCGCGGCCCGCAGGGCATGCTGTTCGGCAAGAACGCCTCGGCCGGCCTGGTCAGCATCACCACCCGTTCGCCGGTGATCGGCCGGCTCGAGGCCCTGGCCAACCTCAATCTCGGCCAGGACGGCTACAACAAGTCCGACGCCACCCTCAACCTGCCGCTGGGCGACAAGGCGGCTTTGCGGGTCGGCGGCTTCGTCAACAAGCTGGACGGGGTGCTGCACAACAAGTTCGACGGCCGCGAGTTCAACGGCAACGACGAGTGGGGTGGCCGCGCCAAGCTGCTGTGGCGGCCGACCGACACGGTCGACGTGCTGATCACCGCCGACTACGCCAAGCAGGACCAGTCGGTGACCTGGTCGCCCTACGCGGTCGGCGCCGCCAGCCCGTTCCGCTTGGCCTATCTGGGCTGCGGCGTGGTCGCTTCGCCGGACAACATCGACCTTTGCATCGACGGTCCTCAGTACAAGGATCGCGAGAACTACGGCTTCGCGGCCCAGGTCGACTGGAGCCTGCCGGGCGGCCTGACCCTGACCTCGATCACCGCCGGCCGCCGCGCCTTCGACCTCAGCAACGGCGACTCCGACAGCCTGCCGGTCAACATCCTCGACAACAACATCTCCAACCAGGACCTGCGCCAGATCAGCCAGGAGCTGCGCCTGGCCTCGCCGGCCGGCGGCAAGCTGGACTATGTGGCGGGCCTGTATTTCTTTCGGCAGAAGACGAACCAGGTCACCGACCAGACCGGCACCTTCGGCCTGTTCCCGCTGCCGCTGCTCAACAGCACGATCAACAGCCTGGTCGAGACCACCAGCTACGCCGCCTTCGGCCAGGCGCACTATCAGCTGACGGACAAGCTCAGCCTGATCGGCGGGGCGCGCCTGACCAAGGACAAGGTGACGCTGGACTTCCGCCAGTTCACCCGGCCGGGCCTGTTCGGGATCAATCCGACCGTGACCTTCGACGACGCGGCCAAGGAGACCAATGTCTCCTGGCGGATCGGGACCCAGTACCAGTTCGCCGCCAAGACCATGGGCTACGCCACCGTCTCGCGCGGCTACAAGGGCCCGGGCTTCAACCAGACCGGCGTCAGCAGCCCGACCGTCGATCAGGAGGTCGGTCCCGAGATCCCGACCAGCTACGAGATCGGCCTGAAGACCACCCTGCTGCAGGGGCTCATGGTGCTCAACCTGGCGGCCTTCGACACCCGGTTCGAGGACTACCAGGCCCAGACCGTCGACCGCACCCTGACCCCCGCCGCGTTCCGCACCATCAACGCCGGGAACCTAAAGACCCGCGGCGTCGAGGGCGACCTCACCGCGGTCCTGGCCCCCGGCCTCGTGGTCACCGCCTCGGCGGCCTATATCGACGCCAAGTACGGCCGGTTCGAGCCGGTGTCATGCTTCCCCGGCCAGACGGTCGCGCAGGGCTGCGTGCTGATCGCGCCGGGTCTGTTCGGCTACGACGCCTCGGGCCAGCGGCTGGGCGGCGTGCCCAAGTGGAAGGCCAATCTGGTAGCCCTCTACGAGCGCCCGATCGGCCCCAGCCTGAAGATCTCCGGTTCGGCCGACTACAGCTGGCGCGGCAAGGCCAACGCCTCGGCGGCGGGCGATCCCAACACGCTGATCGACTCCTTCGGCGTGCTCGGCTTCAGCCTCGGGGTCGGGGCGCAAAGCGACCGCTGGAAGCTGTCGGTCTGGGGCAAGAACGTCACCGACCAGCGCTTCCCCAGCGCCCTGTTCGGCACGCCGTTCGGCGGGGCCGGCGATTACAGCCAGGTGCTGACCGGCGACGCCTTCCGCCGCTACGGCATGGCGCTGAACCTGCGCTACTGAGGCCTAGGTCGTCGCCGCCCCGGCCTTCCTGGGGGCGGCCGGCGGCGTCGGCGGAAGCCGGCTTCCGCCCATTGGCGGACCGGAGGGCTCGTCCCCTCCGGTCCGTCTTTTTTTGGTTCCCGACTTGGGTGAATCTGAACCTTCGGCGGGCCCGCCCTCGTCCTTCGACAGGCTCAGGATGAGGGCTACTGCACGGCGGCGGCAGTCGAAAACCTCATCCTGAGCTTGTCGAAGGACGGGGTTTTCGCGCCCTAGAGCCGGTCAAGGATCACCGTCAGCGGGCCGGCCGACGCCGCCCAGACCTTGACCCGTTGGGCGTCGACCTCGTGCGTCCAGCGCGCCGTCGGCTGCGACAGGCTCACCGTCAGCCCGGCCGGGAACTGGGCCCTGGGCGCGTAGATCTCGGTCGGCGCGTCGATGGCCGGATCGGCGGCGATGACCAGCTCGAACCGGCCGCCGGCGAAGCGCATGGTCTCGATCTTGCCCTGGGTCGCCTGGGCATAGGGCCGGCAGAAGCCGAGCAGGCCGCGGGCCCCGGCGTCCGAATCGCTGGGGTCATCCACCTGGTCGGGCGAGAAGATCGACAGGTCCTCCTGGTTCCAGCCGTCGCCGATCCGCAGGTCGTTGCGGTTGCTGGCGGTGTAGTTCCACTGGGTCGAGGACAGCTTCAAGGCGTCGAGGGCGTCGTACATCAGGGACAGGGCCTGGGCGTGGCGGGCCCACACCGCCTCGCCGCGTTCGCCCCGCGCCCAGGCCTCGAAGGCCTCGCCGCCATTGAGGTCGCAGGGGATGCCGAACTCGCCGATCAGGGTCGGGCCCCCGGCCTCGCCAAACCGGGTCGCTAGCCAGGCGATATAGGCCATCTGGTTGAAATAGACGCCGCCCAGCGAGTCCAGATCCTGGGCGTCGTCGAAGCGCTTCTTGCGCAGGATGTTGATGTCGTACCAGTGGCTGGCGTTGACGCTGCGCTCGGGCATCGGGCTGGGGAAGGTGCGCGGCGTGCCCAAAAGATAGGGGCACAGCTCGGCGAACAGCAGCCAGTCGGGGCGCACGGCGCGGACCGTTTCGGCCACCCGGGCGAAGAACGGGGCCATGAAGTCGGCTTCGTGGTCCACCGGCCGGCCGTTCCGGGCGCGGAAGAAGTCCTCGTCCAGCACCACGGAGGCGTCGCCGTCGCATCGCCAGGCCCCGGCCCGTTCGAACGGGTCGGGACCGGGGTCGGTCCAGATCGAGGCGCGGGCCAGATTGGCCGGCGTCTGGCCGACCTGGCGCAGCACGCCGCGCTCGTCGCTCCAGGCCAGGTCGGCGATCGCCACGGTCTGGCCGCGGGCGGCGCGCAGGCCGTCGAACGGCGTCCAGGCCGGGCCGGGCCAGACGGGCAGGGAATCACCCAGCGTCGCCTGCAGCCGCGGCCGGCTCATCGGCAGGCCGACCCAGCCGAGGCCCGGTTCGTTGAAGCTGTCGAAGCCGATGACGTTGTCGAGGTCGGCCAGCCGCCGCGCCACCGCCGCCATGGCCCCCAGATAATGATCCTGCAGGAAGGTCTGGACGTTTCGTCCGTCCACGGTCCAGTCGGGGGTGAAGGTCGCGCCGGCGAAGAAGGCGGTCCACATCACGCCGTTGACGGCCAGGCGATAGTTCGACGCCCAGCTCATCATCGGATAGCGGCCTTCCTGCCGCCGCTCGTCGCTGGCGTAGTCATAGCGGTGCTGCATGACGTGGGCGGCGTCGGCGGCGTCGAAGGCGGAGAAATCCAGGCCCAGGGCCTCGAACACCCAGCCGGGCGCGCCGTCGCCGCCGCTCATCCGGCTCCAGACATCCTGGTGCAGATCGATGAACACCACCAGGCCGTGGGCCTGGGCCCGCTCGGCCACCGCCGCCAGATAGTCGAGATAGGCCTCGTCGTACTGGCCCGGCCCGGCGTGCTCGATCGCCTCCCAGGTGGTCAAGAGCCGCAGGGTGTTGAAGCCCCAGCCGGCGATGCGGCCCAGGTGGTCGTCGGCGTCTTCCAGGGGGAACGGCCGGCCGACGAAGCTGACCGTGCGGTGGTCGGAAAAGTCGCTCGGCCGGTCGGTGCCGCCGTCCGGATAGGGGGTCTTGCAATCGCCGCCCAGATTGACGCCGCGCAAGATCGCTTGCCGGCCGTGCCGGTCCACGAACAGGCTTCCGGCCACGTCGATCTGCAGCTTTGACATTCCACTCCCCCGAAGGCATTCTCATTCGTTATACAACTGGTGAATAAGATAGGCGGACCAAATGGTCCAGTCCTGCAGGGGAAATCGGGGAAGAAATGTCGGGCACGACGCAGCTGACCACCGTGCGCAAGGCCGCCATCGGGATCGGGGACTTCGGCTTCAACCT
>JAQGIN010000062.1 GCA_028291125.1 Caulobacter sp. | reverse complement strand
GCGGGCGCGGTCGATCAGCTTGGCGTCGCCGGTCTGGAAGGCCGCCAGGGCGGCCAGCTTGACCCGATGGCTCTGCCAGTTGGTGTTGAAGTTGCGCGGCTTGGCGTCCATGGCGTCGAGATAGCCGCCCGCCATCCGCCGCCAGAAACCGTCGAGCTTGGCGCGGGTCGCCGCCGGCAGGTCGGCCTCGGTCAGGTCATAGGCCATGACCAGGGTGTCGAAGCCGGTCTCGTCGATGGGGTTGAACGACATCTGGTAGATGTCGGCCCAGGCCTCGAGATAGCGGCCGGCCTGGTCGAGATAAGCCCGGTCGCCGGTGAGCCGCCAGGCCAGCGCCAGGTTCAGCACGATCGGCTGGTCCTCCTTGGCCTTCAGGCTGATCTCGCGGATGCCCTTGCCCGGCAGGGTGCCCTCGGTGTGGAGCTGGGGGATGGCTCCGGGCGCGCGTCCCAGCGCCGCCTTGGCCTTGGCGATCACGCCCTGGGTCAGATCGCCCCTCGGCGCGGCCTTGGCGTAGGTCTCGCCCAGCAAGGCGAAGTCGGCGGCTTGGGCCGGCAGCGCGATCAGCGCCAGGGCGCAGGCCGCGCCCGCCATCATGATCTTCATGTCACGCCTTTCGAGGGGAGCGGAGCAACTCCCGAACAGTTTTGTCGCCCGATGAGTGGACTGACCGTGCGTCAAGTACAATGTTAAATGGTATGACCAGTTATTCGATCCGAGTCCTTTTCTGTCAATAAGAATGTTCCAGATCTCGAGGTCAGCCGCGACCTGACCTTGCGCCACGCGCCGAAGATGGGATTTTGGAATCGCGCATTAACGCGGACAATTCCACGGGTTGCGGCCCCTGTGAGGGCGGGAGAACTTGAGTCCGGACGGGATCACGCCAGGACGATTTGACCAAGGACACAAGTTCGCCCCAATTCGGTCAGGTCAGAATCTCCAATTCGCAGATATTGGTTTGACCAATTTTCCCCGCGCCGATATGAAGCGGCCTTAGCCGTCGACCGACAGAACGGCATTGGGAGGGAAAGTCATGGTCATCACTCAGCGTTCGATTCTGCTCGCCGCGACGAGCGCCGCGGCGCTCCTGGTCGCGACCGCGCCCACCCTGGCCCTGGCTCAGGCCGCGCCGCCGGCCAACGACGCCGTGGTCGAGGAAGTGGTCGTCACCGGTTTTAGGCAAGCCTACGCCGACGCCATCCAGACCAAGCGCGACACCCTCGAGATCATCGACGGCATCTCCTCCGACGGCCTGGGCCGCTTTCCCGACCTCAATGTCGGCGAGGCCATCCAGCGCATCCCCGGCGTGCAGATCAACCGCGAGGCCGGCGGCCGCGACGCCACCATCAACCTGCGCGGCCTGCCCGGCACCTTCGCCCTGACCACCATCAACGGCCAGTCGTTCGCGGCCCCGATCCTCAACGGCTCGGCCCCGCTGGGCGCGTTCAATTCCGACATCTTCACCGCCGTGCGCGTGCTGAAGACCCAGACGGCGGCCGAGCAACCCGGCGGCCTCAGCGGCAATATCGACCTGCGGATCGTGCCGGCCCTGGCCCGCAAGGACGGCGGCTCGCTGTCGATCGGCAACGAGTACGACAAGCTGGGCAAGCTCAACTCGCCCAACGCCAGCCTCTCCTACAACAAGCACTTCACCGACGATTTCGCCGCCTTTGGCGTCCTGGCCTACAAGAAGGAACGCTTCCGCCGCGACTCCACCCAGATCCAGGACTACGACACCCTGGCGGCGACCAATCTCGGTTTGACCCAGGCCCAGTTCGACGCCCTCTATCCGGTCAGCACCTACGCCAACGGCGTCAAGTTCCCCGGTCAGGTCCGGCAGACCGTCCGCGACAACAACGGCCGCACCTATAGCGCCGCCGGCGGCGCCGAATGGCAGGCCACCGACCAGCTGAAGATCGGCCTCACCGGCTATTTCAGCGACCGCAATCTCAAATCGTCGAACCAGTACCTGCTGTATGTCGACCCCACGGCGTCGTCGCGACTGACCAATCTGGGCCCGATCTATTTCGTCGACGAGCCCAACGCCGCCGGCGTGGTGCAGAAGAACGCCTATATCAACTCCTACGACTATTCGAACGCCTCGATCACCGACTCCCTGCGCTCCGAGCCGAGCATCCAGAAGGCCCGCGGCCTGTCCTTCGACGTCGACTGGCGCAACGACGACTGGCGCTTGAACGCCTCGGCCCGCACCTCCTGGGCCGACCGCCGGTCCGACCAGATCGAGATCGACATTGTCCAGGCGGCCCGCACCGGGACCGCCACCAACGGCACCTCGGGGCACTACTTCTCCGGCGGCGAGAACCTCAAGGACTCGGCGCTGACCCTGATCACCCCGACCCCCAGCCACATCAATCCCGGCCCCTGGGACCAGCGGCCGGGGACCTCGGTCACCCAGGCCCGCAACGCCAATAACGACCGCTTCGGCACCACCGGCACCAACGGCCGGGCCCTGACCTATGTCGACTCGATCCAGGGCTCGGCAGAGCGGATGTTCAACGGCAAGTTCCTGCAATCTTTGAAGGCGGGCCTGCGCTACGAGGCCAACACCTTCAACTCCTCGGGCACCCGCAACACCGCCCAGGGCATCAACTTCGCCGGCATCACCTCGGCCCTGTCGATCGCCAACCCCTATATCGACACCTTCGGCGGCGGCTATATCCCCAACTACACGCCCAACTGGGTGGCGGTCGACATCCCCAGCGTCCTGGCCGCCATCAAGCCGGTGACGCCGCTGCCGGGCCAGACTCTGACCCAGTATGGCCTGGTCAATAACGACGCCGACCCGGGCTTCTCGTCGTACAACTTCTCGGTCGACAACAAGATCAGCTCGGCCTACGCGCTGGGCCTGTTCGAGACCGACGTGCGGGGCGTGCGCGTCCGCGGCAATGTCGGGGCGCGCTACGAGCACACCGACGAGACCGTCGCCTCGGTCGACACCAGCAACAAGACGGTCAACGTCCTGGGCCCGACGGGCGCGGTGATCGCCACCCGGGTGGTCACCACCCGCACGCCGCGGCTGTTCGAGCAGAGCTACGGAAACTGGCTGCCCTCGGCCGTGGTCCGCGCCGACCTGACCGACAAGATCACCCTGCGCCTGGCGGCCTACGACACCTATGTGCGGCCGCAACCGCGCGACATCACTCCGGCCACGGTGGTCACCGACCCGCCCGAGGGCGCGGCCGTGCCGACCTATACCGTCGTCCTCGGCAGCGCCAATCTGAAGCCCTACACCGCCCACTCCTATGACTTCGCGCTGGAGTGGTACAACCGCCCAAACGGCCTGGTGGCGCTGACCATCTACCGCAAGGACGTCAAGGGCATCGTCGGGGCCATTCGCGACGTCGGCCGGCTGTGCCCCGCCGACGCCACCAATCTGGGGCTCGGCCACCTGACCGTCGTCGGGACCAATTGCTTCAGCGACATCCAGGTCAATATCGGCACGCCGACCGCGCCGGTCATGACCCCGGCCCGGGTGGTGATCAGCGGCAACGAGAACCAGCAGCCGGTCACCGTCAACGGCATCGAGTTCAACGTGCAGCAGAACCTGGACTTCCTGCCCGCGCCGTTCGACGGCCTGGGCGGGGCGTTCAACTACGCCCGCACGACCCTGGACGGCACCAACAGCAACGGCACCCGGGTCACCCTGCCGGGGGTGTCGAAGAACAACTACAACTTCATCGCCTATTACGAGACCAAGCGGTTCGGCGTCCGCGCGGTCTACAACTATCGCGACGACTACGACCTGGCGGCCGGCGGCACCTTCAACGGCGCGGCCCGGTCGGTGAAGGCCCGCGGGCAGCTGGACATGTCGGCCAGCGTCAACCTGCCCCGCAACTTCAAGATCTCGCTCGACGGCTTCAACCTGACCAACGCGGTGCGCGAGGAATACGAGAACGCCTACAGCAAGCCCCGGCGGCTGGATGTCGACGGGCGCACCTATCAGGTGACCCTGAGCGCTCGGTTCTAACAGAGTTCCCAGGGCCGAGCCTTGGCTCGGCCCTGGTTTTCGGCGGCGCGGCGTTGGGGGGGCGCCGGCCATCGCCTCGTCGGCCCAGTGAAACGGACACCATGACCCCTTCGAACGGCATGAACTTTCGAACCACCACCGACCGCGAAGGCCTGCGCCGGATGACGGTTCAGGACATCCGCGACACCTTCGTCATCGGCGACCTGTTTCGCCCCGGCGTGGTGTCGATGACCTATGTCGAGGTCGACCGGGCGGTGGTCGGCTCGGCCGTGCCGCTGGATGCGCCGCTGCCCCTGCCGACCGATCATCGGCTGGCGGCCGGCTATTTCTGCGAGCGCCGGGAGGTCGGGGTGGTCAATATCGGCGCGCCCGGCTGGATCGATCTGGACGGCGTGCGCCATGACCTGGATCGCCACGACAGCCTCTATATCGGCCGCGGGGTCGAGGCGGTGGTGTTCGGCGGCGGCGCGCCGGACGCGCCCGCCAAGTTCTACTTCGTCAGCTATCCCGCCCACGCCGCCCATCCCAGCAAGCGCGTGCGCAAGGACGAGGCCCGGGTGATCGAGGCCGGCGACCAGAAGACCGCCAACCGCCGGGTGATCCGCCAGTCGATCCGTCCCGGCCTGGTCGACACCTGCCAGCTGGTGATGGGTTTCACCGAGCTGGCGCCGGGCAATGTGTGGAACACCATGCCGCCCCATACCCACGGCCGCCGCAGCGAGATCTACATGTATTTCGACGCCGCCCCGGCCCGGGTCATGCACATCATGGGCGCGCCGGACGCGCCGCGCACGGTGTTCATGGACGACGGCGAGGCGGTATTCTCGCCCAGCTGGTCGATGCACAGCGGCGTGGGCACCGCCAACTACCGCTTCGTCTGGTCGATGGGCGGCGAGAACCTGGACTTCGACGACATGGACACCCTGAGCTTGGCGCAGCTGCGCTGAGCGGCC
>JAQGIN010000041.1 GCA_028291125.1 Caulobacter sp. | reverse complement strand
CCGCGCCCCAGGCCCTGGAGCGCGAGGAGGGCAAGGTCGGCGACCTCTATCGCGACGGCGGCGGCCGCGTGACCTTGCGGATCTATGACAGCCTCAAGCCGGTGATCTGCGCGGTCAACGGCCCGGCAGTCGGTATCGGCGTGACCATGCAGCTGGCCATGGACATCCGCCTGGCCTCCACCGACGCCCGGTTCGGCTTCGTCTTCGCCCGGCGCGGCATCACCCCCGAGGCGGCCTCGTCCTGGTTCCTGCCGCGGCTGGTCGGTCTGCAGACGGCGCTGGAGTGGTGCTACACCGGCCGGGTGTTCGCGGCCCAGGAGGCGCTGGAGCGCGGGCTGGTGCGCTCGCTGCACGCGCCCGAGGATCTGCTGCCCGCCGCCCGCGCCCTGGCCCGCGAGATCGCCGACAACGCCGCGCCGGTGTCGGTGGCCCTGACCCGTCAGCTGCTGTGGCGGATGGCCGGGGCGGCGCATCCGATGGACGCCCACCGGGCCGACAGCCGGGCCATCCAGTCACGCGGCGCCTCGGGCGACGCCAAGGAGGGGGTGTCGGCCTTCCTCGAGAAGCGGGCGCCGGCCTATCCCAACACCGTCTCGGCCGACCTGCCCGACATCTGGCCCGGCTGGTCGCCGCCGGCCTTCGGCTGAGGCGCTCACGCGAAATTAAGGGCGATTTGCTCTGATCGCGCCGGGCGACCGCGCGGCCGCCGGGATGATCATGAGCCAAGACGCCATTCTTCCACCACTGGACCCGCCGGTCGCCATCGAGACCGCGGCGCGGACCCGCGCGGCCCTGCTCAAGCGGCTGGCCGACGTGGTCTGCCTGCCGGCCAGCCGCGCCAACGGTTTCGAGCGGGCGATGACGGGCGACCTGCTGGTCGAGGCGCTGCGCGAGGCGTCGCCGGGCGAGCGCGAGCGGGTGGCCCAGCGGCTGGCCCCGTTCGGCGACCTGCCGGGGCCCTTGGTCCGCCTGCTGCTGAACGACCTGATCGCCGTGGCGCGGCCGCTGCTCGAGGAGGCGGTGTGGCTCGGCGACGCCGACCTGATCGACTGCGCCCGCTCGGCCGGTCCCGAGCATCGGCGGCTGATCGCCCAGCGCCGCGAGGTCGGCGAGGCCCTGGCCGACGTGCTGGCCGCGACCGGCGAGGGGCCGGCGCTCGAGGCCCTGCTGCGCAACGATCAAGCCCAACTCGGCCACGCCGCCGTCGAGGCCCTGGCGGCGGCCTCGCGCCGCGCGCCGCGGCTGATCCCGCTGCTGCTGCGTCGGCCCGAGCTGCGGCCGAGCCATGCCTGCGTGATCTTCTGGTGGTGCGACGCCCAGACCCGTTGGGCGATCCTGCAGCGCTACGCCGTCTCCCGCGACATCCTGCGCGACGCCCTCGCCGACATCTTCCCCGACCCCTCGGGCGAGGCGGGCGCCGACCCGATGTCGCGCCGGACCCTGGCGTTCATCGACCGCCGCCAGCGCAACCGCGCCGCCATCGCCCAGAGTCCGTTCGACAGCCTGGAGGCCGCCGTCGCCGCCGCCCAGAACGGCCTGACCCGCGAGACCGCCGAGGAGATCTCCTACCTGTCGGGCCTCAAGCCGATGACCGGGACCAAGATCTTCGCCGACCCCGGCGGCGAACCTCTGGCCGTGCTGTGCAAGGCCGCTGGCCTGCCGCGCACGGCGATCCGGGCCCTGTGGCGCGGCCTGCGCCGCCCCGAGGCCGACCCGTCGGGCGCGCCCACCGCGGCGTTCGAGCGGGTGCTGGCGGTGTTCGACATGATCGGCCTCGACCAGGCCCAAACGGTGTTACGCTATTGGGACTGGTCGCTGTCCTCGGCCCTGACCCCGGCCCTGCTGCAGGCCGTCCGCGAGGGTGACGAAGCGGCGACAGACGAATATTCGGCTGCACAACGGAGCTCCGCACTGGCGCTTCCGACTGAGTTTCAGCGCTGATTTAAATTATCGTCGAACGCATTCGGCGATTAAAAGCTATAAAGTCCGACGTTTTATTGAAGCACGGTCGGACTCCAAGTCTATTGCACCCGCCTTCGTGATATCATATAGGCGGACTTGCGTGGTCACCCTCGTGCGAGGGGCCGCCGCGGTTCCTGTCTGTAGGATTCGAGTTGTTTTCGGCGTCGATCCCAAGTCTCCCAAAAACCAGTTCACCACAGGCTAGGCCAGAAATGGACGACAGGTCCGATCTTATCGAAATGACGGTGGGTATTGTCTCCGCCTATGTCACGACCAATACCGTTCCGGCCAGCGAACTGCCGGCCTTGATCGGAAGCGTCCATCGCGCGCTGTCGGGAACCGGTGGTCGCGACGCGTCGGCCGCCGCCGCGGCCCGCGAGCCGGCGGTGCCGGTCAAGCGCTCGATCACCCCCGACTATATCGTCTGTCTCGAGGACGGCCGGCGGTTCAAGTCGCTGAAGCGGCATCTGCGCACCCAGTACGACCTCAGCCCCGAGCAGTACCGCGCCAAGTGGGGCCTGCCCAAGGACTACCCGATGGTGGCCCCCAACTACGCCAAGGCCCGCTCCGAGCTGGCCAAGCAGATGGGCCTGGGCCAGGGCGGCCGCAAGCCGGCGCGCAAGGGCCGCTGAGCCTTTCCCACGCTCGAAGAACGGCGTTCCGCCCGCGGGTTGACTCCGCACGGGAAACTTTGTCGCGCGACACGATTCCCCCTTGCCGACGATTCGGTCCTTAAGACATAGTGAACATAGTGAATCGCCGTGATTCCAAGGGCTTGTTAGGGAATCTGAAGATGAACGCGCAGCTGAGCGCATCGGCCACGGCGGCCCGCGCGCATCAGGAGATGTTCGCGTACTGGGCGTCGCTGCGGCGGGGAGCCAGTCTTCCCGGGCGTTGCGACCTGCAGCCCGCCGGCATCAAGCGCCTTCTGCCGACCGTCAGCCTGATCGACGTCCAGAACGAACCCCGCGACTACAGCCTGCGCCTGGCCGGCACCGGCCTGTATTCGGTCTATGGCCGCGAGATCACCGGCAAGAGCCTGACCGACGTCTATAACAGCGCCGCCGCCGACTACTGGCGCAAGGAACTGGACCGGGTGGTCGACGAGCGCCGCCCCGGCGTCGGCGTCCACAGCCTGGCCTGGCGCGGCGCCTCGCACCTGTCGATCCTGTGGCTGCGCCTGCCGCTGGCCAGCAACGGCCGCGACGTCGACATGATCCTCGGCTACGACGCCGTGGTCGGCGTGCAGAGCGACAACGGCATGAGCGGCATCCGCGCGGCCTAGGGGCGTCTTCGTAAATTCCAGACTCCGTCATCCCGGGCCTCGTGCCCGGGATCCCTTTGTCCGCCGCAAGGGCAGATGGGGACGGCGGCGCGCGCCGCCGTCGCGGCGTCTCCCGTGGAAGCTGAGCCAGGGATCCCGGGCACGAGGCCCGGGATGACGACATCTAGAAGAGGGGCGGGAAGACCGTTCCCCTACTACTGCGCCAGGAACGCCTCGACCTCGCGCCGGCTGGGCATCGAGGGGGCGGCGCCGGCGGTCTGCACCGACAGGGCGGCGGCGGCGTTGGCCAGCTCCACCGCTTCGCGGAGGTCGGTTCCGGTCGACAGGGCCGCGGCCAGGGCGCCGCAGAAACAGTCGCCGGCCCCGGTGGCGTCCACCGCCTTGACCTTGCGGCCCTCGACCAGGAACGCCTCGTTGCGGCGCACCGCGGCGACGCCGCCGGCCCCGAGGGTGACGATCACCGTCTGGTCCGGCCGCGAGATCAACCGTCGGGCGACGCGGGAGACGTCCTCCAGGCGCGACGGCTCGTCCTTGATGTGGGCGTAGCGGGCCAGCTCGGTCTGGTTGACGATCAGGATGTCGGTCAGCGGGAACAGGGCGGCGCCCTGCGGCAGGGCCGGGGCGGCGTTGAGGATGCGCAGCGCGCCCTTGGCGGCGCCGATCCGAAACAGCGCCTCGATGGCCGGGGCCGGGGTCTCCAGCTGGCACAGATAGACCCGCTGGCCGTCTAGCGAGGTGGCGGCCACGTGGCCGGGCCCGATCTGGCCGTTGGCGCCGGCGGTGACCACGATCATGTTCTCGCCGGTGTGGGACACCCAGACATGGGCCTGGCCGGTCGGGGCGTTGGACAGCTCCATGACGTCGGCCACCTGCACGCCGTAGCCGGCCAGCTTGGCCTTCAGGCTGGGACCGCTGTCGTCGCGGCCGACCGCGCCCATCAGTCGGGTCGGGGCGCCCATGCGCGCCGCCGCCACCGCCTGGTTGCCGCCCTTGCCGCCGGGATAGAGGTCGAGCGACAGCCCGGCCACGGTCTCGCCCGGCCGCGGCAGGTCGTCGACCCGCGCCACGGCGTCGAGATTGATCGAGCCGAGAACAAACACTCCCATCGAACGTCCTTACCCCGTCGCGCCGCGGTGGAAGCTCTCCACCAGGCTGCCGCACACCAGCCGCCAACCGTCCACTAGCACGAAGAAGATCAGTTTGAAGGGCAGGCTGACCGTGGCGGGGGGCAACATCATCATCCCCATGCTCATCAGCACGCTGGCCACCACCAGATCGATGACCAGGAACGGGATGAACAGCAGGAAGCCGATCTCGAAGGCGCGCTTCAGCTCGGAGATCATGAAGGCGGGGGTGACCACCTTCAGCGGGGTGTCCTGCAGGACCTTGGGCTTCTCGATCCGCGACAGCCGCACGAACAGGGCCAGGTCCTCGCGGTCGACCTGGGCCAGCATGAAGGTCTTCACCGGACCGCCAGCCGCCTCGAAGGCCTCGGGCAGCTCCATCTGGTGGTCGAGCAGCGGCTTGACCCCCAGATCGTAGGATTTCTCGAAGGTCGGGCCCATGACGATGGCGGTAAGGAACAGGGCCAGGCTGATGATCACCGGGTTGGGCGGGCTCTGCTGCACGCCGATGGCGGTGCGCAACAGGCCCAGCACCACGACGATGCGCACGAACGAGGTGGTCATGATGACGATCGACGGGGCCAGGGACAGCACGGTCATCAGTCCGACCAGCTGCACGACCCGCTCGGTCAGGCCGGCCCCGGTGCCGAGATTGACGTTGACCGCCGACTGGGCGAGCGCCGCCATCGGCAGCGACAGGCTGCCGATGGTGACCAGCAGCGCGATTAGCGCCGCCTTGCGGGCGTCCTCGGGGCGGGCGCCGGTCAGGGTCTTCCAGAAATCGCGCATCAGACCACGGGCTCCGAGGGTTTGGCCGGGCGCGGCGTCTTGACCTTCACCGACAGCAGCTGGCCCTCTCCCAGCAGCAGCAGCCGCTCCTCGCCGTCGAGGCTGAACACCACCAGCCGGCGGGTCGGATCGATGGCCAGGCTCTCGACCAGCTTCAGCCGGCGCTCGCGGCGGCCGGCCGCCAGCCGCGCCAGGGTCTCGGGGCCGAAGCGGCGGATGCCGACGGCGACCAGGCCCACGAGGCCGAGAGTCACCGCCAGGGCGGCCACGGCGCGGATGAATTCGACGATGTCCATCCCCTTCGCATAGACGAGTGCGCGAGTCGGGGGGAGGGCGTGCGACGATTTGACGGCCCGTGAGGGCGGGCCCGGCGGCCGAGGGTTAAGGCGCGATTAACCCTGTTTCTTCACCATGCCGAGTCATGGGTCCCGATGACATCCCGCTTTTCTCGATGCTCAAGAGCCGCATGGGCTATCTGTCCGAGCGACAGAGGGTCGTGGCTCAGAACGTCGCCAATTCCAACACCCCGGGCTACGCGCCGCGCGATCTGAAGCCCTTCACCTTCAAGGCCGCGGTCGACGCTCCGGACGCCGGCTCGGCCTATCGCGGCGGCGCGGCGACGCCGCCCGGCCCGGTGCGGATGCTGTCGACCACCAACGGCCACCTGGCCCCGACCACCACCAACAGTATCTGGAAGTCGCCGCAGGGCATGGATTCGGAGACCACGCTCGACGGCAATTCGGTGTCGCTCGAAGACCAGATGCTGAAGATGACCGAGGCCCGCACCAATTACGACGCGGCCATCGGCTTCTACCAGAAGTCCATGAACCTGCTGCGCATGGCCGCGCGCAAGCCGAACGGATGAGGACGCCCTAGATGCCCGAGATCCGCTCCCAGTCCCTGGCCACCATGGCCATCGCCGCCTCCGCCCTGCGCGCCCAGCAGTCGCGGATGCGAATCATCGCCGAGAACATCGCCAACGCCAATTCCACCGCCCGCACCCCGGGCGGCGACCCTTATCAACGCCAGGTGCCGGTCTTCAGGCCGACCACCATCGAGGGCGGCGAGGGCGTGTCGATGGCGCGGGTCGAGCCCGACCGCACCGCCTTCAAGAACGAATACGACCCCGGCAACCCGGCCGCCGACGCCCGCGGCTACGTCAAGCTGCCCAATGTCGATTCGCTGGTCGAGGCGCTCGACATGAAGGAGGCGCAACGCGCTTACGAAGCCAATCTCAACGTCATCGAGACGGCGCGCGCCATGGAATCGCGCACCCTCGACCTGCTGCGCAAATAGGGAAGAGCTGAGCCATGATCACCGCCCTCGCCGCCGCCAAGGCCTACGCCGCCCAGGGCGCGATGTCGGTCGGCTCGATCGGCGGCCTGTCCCAGGCCGCCCCGACCGGCGGCGGCTTCGGCGAGCTGCTGAAGTCGGCGATGACCGACACCCTGAAAGCCACCCACCACGCCGAGACCAAGATGGCCCAGCAGGTCGCCGGCAAGGCCGAACTGGTCGACGTCGTCACCGCCATCAGCTCGGCCGAGGCCAGCCTCGAGACGGTGATGGCCGTCCGCGACCAGGTGATCAGCGCCTATCAGGAAATCATGCGGATGCCGATCTAGGGGGCGAGCCACTCGCCCCCTCCGGGCCTTCGGCCCTCCTCCCCCAGAGGGGGAAGAGCTAATCCAGCGAAACTCCGCCCCCCATGGGGGCGGACGACCGCGAAGCGGTCCGGTGGGGGCAAGTATGACGCCTTGCCACCACCGCCCCAAACCGCCAGCCTGCCCCCGCATGACCGAGCCTCCTCCCGCCATCGCCCTCGACGCCGTGTCGCGCGTCTATGACGGCGCGGTGGTGGTCGAGGCGGTGACGCTGAGCATTCCCAAGGGCCAGTTCGTGGCCCTGGTCGGCGGCTCGGGGGCCGGCAAGACCACGCTGCTGAAGATGATCAACGCCCTGGTCGTCCCCACCACCGGGACGGTGCGCCTCGACGGCGCGGCGATCGACGGCCTGGACGGCCCGACCCTGCGCCGCCGCATCGGCTATGTGTTCCAAGAGGTCGGGCTGTTCCCGCACCTGACCGTGGCCGAGAACGTCGGCATGGTCCCCAGCCTGCTGGGCTGGGACGCGGCCACCACTGCCGCCCGCGTCGACGACCTGCTCGACCTCACCGCCCTGCCGCGCGACCTGGCCGGCCGGCTGCCGGCTCAGCTGTCGGGCGGCCAGCGCCAGCGGGTCGGGGTGGCCCGGGCCCTGGCGGCCAAGCCGGGCCTGCTGTTGATGGATGAGCCGTTCGGGGCCCTGGACCCGGTCACCCGCGCCACCCTGGCCGACGACGTGCGGCGGCTGCATGACCAGCTCGACCTGACCACGGTGATGGTCACCCACGACGTCGCCGAGGCCGTGCTGCTGGCCGACCGGGTGGTGGTGATGGCTGGCGGACAGGTGATCGCCGACGATACGCCCAGGGCCCTGCTGGCCGGCCATGCCGATCCGCGCGTCGAGGCCCTGATGTCGGCCCCGCGCCGCCAGGCCCAGCGGGTGGCGGCGTTGCTGGCCGGGGAGGGCGGTCATGGATGAGCGGCTGATCCAGGCCCTGAGCCTGCTGCCCGAACGCCTGGCCTGGCACGTGGCGCTGTCGGCCAGCGCCCTGGCGCTGGGCCTGGCCGTCGCCCTGCCGCTGGGCGTGGCGGCGGCCCGCCATCCGGCCCTGCGCTGGCCGGCCCTGGCCGTGGCCGGCCTGGTGCAGACCATTCCCAGCCTGGCCCTGCTGGCCCTGTTCTATCCGCTGCTGCTGGCGCTGTCGGGCCTGAGCCGGGCGGTGCTGGGCCACGGCTTTTCGGCTCTGGGCTTCCTGCCGTCGCTGCTGGCCTTGACCGTCTATTCGATGCTGCCGATCCTGAGGAACGTCACCGCCGGCCTGACCGGGGTGGAGCCGGCCGTGGTTGAGGCGGCGCGCGGCGTCGGCATGACCGACCGCCAGCGGCTGTGGCGGGTGGAGCTGCCCCTGGCCCTGCCGGTGATCATGGCCGGGGTGCGCACCGCGGCCGTGTGGACCATCGGCGCGGCCACCCTGTCGACCCCGGTCGGCCAGACCTCGCTGGGCGACTACATCTTTTCGGGCCTGCAGACCGAGAACTGGGTGGCGGTGCTGGTCGGTTGCGCCGCCTCGGCCGGCCTGGCCCTGGTCGTCGACCAGCTGCTGGGTCTGGTCGAGCGCGGGGCGGCCAAGCGCGACCGCCGGCTGTGGCTGGCCGGCCTGGCGGGCCTGGCCCTGGGCGTCGCCGCCGCCCTGGCCCCGCTGGCCGCCTCGGCCCTGGCGCCGCGCCACCAGGCCTATGTGATCGGGGCCAAGAACTTCTCCGAGCAATATGTGCTGACCGAGCTGATGGCGACGCGGCTGGAGGCCGATGGCGCGCGGGTCGGCCGCAAGATCGACCTCGGCTCGGCGGTGGCCTATCGCGCCCTGGCCGCCGGCGAGATCGACGCCTATGTCGACTATTCCGGCACGCTGTGGGCCAACGTCCTGGGCCGCCGCGACAATCCCGGCCGGGCGGCGGTGTTGGCGGGTCTAAAAACCGAACTGCTGAAGCGCGACGGCGTCGTGCTTCTGGCCCCGCTGGGCTTCGAGAACGCCTACGCCCTGGCCATGAAGCGCGACCGCGCCAGCGCCCTGGGCATCCGCAGCCTGGCCGATCTGGCCGCCCACGCCCCGGACCTGACCATGGGCGGCGACCTGGAGTTCTTCTCGCGCCCCGAATGGGTCAGCGTCGA
The DNA here is from genome assembly GCA_028291125.1 of Caulobacter sp. GTDB lineage: Bacteria > Pseudomonadota > Alphaproteobacteria > Caulobacterales > Caulobacteraceae > Caulobacter. The sequence continues at coordinate 4,397 of JAQGIN010000041.1, read as the reverse complement.
GCGGGCCTATGGCCTGAGGTTCAAGACCCGGCGGCAGTTCCAGCCGACCTTCATGTACCGGGCCCTGGGCTCGGGCGAGGCCGACGTGATCTCGGCCTTCTCCAGCGACGGCCGCATCGCCGCCGACGACCTGGTGGTGCTGACCGACCCCAAGGGGGCCCTGCCGCCCTATGACGCGGTGGTGCTGGTGTCGCCGGGCCGGGCGCACGACGCGCGGCTGACCAAGGCGCTGTCCAGCCTGGCCAACGCCATCCCGGTCGACGCCATGCGGGCGGCCAATTACAGCGTCGACCGCGAGGCCGACAAGCGCTCGCCGGCCCAGGCCGCCCAGGCCCTGGAAGCGGTCATTAAGCCGCGGCGTTAATCTAGGTTAGCCGCCTATTAACCATGCCCGCCGCAGACTAAACTCGCGATTCCATTCCCCCGCTCGACGCGCAAAAGAGAGCCCCATGAACGGCGCCGAAGTTCTGGATGTCGGACGTGACGCCATCTGGCTGACCCTGCAGCTGTGCGCGCCCGTGCTGATCGTCGGCTTGGTGGTCGGCGTGGCCATCGGCCTGTTCCAGGCCCTGACCCAGATCCAGGAGGCGACCCTGGTCTTCGCCCCGAAGATCGTCGCCATCTTCATCTCGCTGCTGATCTTCCTGCCGCTGATGGGGGCGTTGATGTCGAATTTCATGCATCACATCGCCGCCCGCATCGCGGCGATGTAGGCGCGCGGGCCTTGGACTCCTACGCCACAGCGGCCCAGGTCTATGTCGCCTGTCTGGTGTTCTCCCGGGTCGGGGCCATGGTCATGCTGATGCCCGGCATCGGCGACGCCGTGGTGCCGCCGCGGGTGCGGCTGGGCTTCGCCCTGCTGATGGCGCTGCTGATCACCCCGCTGGTGCAGCCGACGGTCGGCGCCATGCCGCCCACGGTCGGCGGCCTGGCCGGCAAGGTCATCCACGAGATCCTGATCGGCCTGATGATCGGCTCGGTGCTGAAGATCGCCTTGATCGCCCTGTCGACGGCCGGCGAGATCATCTCGCTGCAGACCACCCTGTCGTTCGCCCAGACCGCCAATCCGGCCCAGGCCCAGCCGAGCACGGCGGTGTCGACCTTTCTGTCGATGCTGGGCCTGACCCTGATCATGGCCACCGACCTGCATCACCTGTTCATCGGGGCGATCGTCCATTCCTACGACATCTTCCCGTTCAGCCGGATCGCCCCGATCAACGACGCCGCCACCCTGGCCATGCGTACGGTGGCGCAGTCGTTCTCGCTGGGGGTGCAGCTGGCGGCGCCGGTGATCGTGTTCTCGGTGGTGTTCAACCTGGCCACCGGCCTGATCGGCCGGGTGATGCCGGCCTTCCAGATCTTCTTCGTCGCCTCGCCGCTGAGCGTCATCTTCGGCCTGTCGCTGCTGGCCTTGAGCCTCGGCGGCATCGCCATGGTCTGGAGTGATCGCTATCGCGAGCTCCTGGCCGTGTTCAACTAGGGGGCACCGGTGGCTGAAACCGACGACGCTTCAAAAACCGAAGAGCCATCAGCCAAGAAACTGGCCGACGCGCGCGAGAAGGGCGACCTGGCCAAGAGCCAGGACGTCACCCAGTTGGCCGCCCTGCTCGGGGCCTTCGCCGCCATCACCATCGCCGGCGGCTGGCTGTCGCGCGACATGGCCAACGCCCTGCAGCCGTTCCTGGCCCACGCGGGGGAGACGGCCCTCGACAGCGGCGGCGCCGTGGCCGTGGCCCGCGCGGCGGTCTGGGCCGCCGCCCCGACCCTGCTGATCGTGCTGCTGACCACCGCGGCGTGCGGGGCGGCGGGCAATCTGCTGCAGACCGGCTTCCTGTTCACCCCCGACAAGCTCAAGCCCGACTTCAAGAAGCTGGACCTGATCAAGGGCATGGGCCGGCTGCTCGGGATCGACTCCCTGGTGCAGTTCGCCAAGTCGGCGACCAAGTTCATCGTCACCGGGATCATCGCCTGGTTCGTGATCAAGCCGCACGCCACCGAACTGCGCAACCTGGTCGGCATGGACCCGGCCGCCATCCTGCCGCTGGCGATGAAGCTGTGCAAAACCCTGTTCATCGCCGTGCTGATCTTTCTGGCCCTGACCGCCGGCTTCGACTGGTTCTGGCAGCGCCTGCGCTTCAACAAGCGCATGCGAATGAGCATCCAGGAGATGAAGGACGAGTTCAAACAGGCCGACGGCGACCCCCACATCAAGGCCCGGCTGCGCCAGATCCGCCACCAGCGCTCGCGCCAGCGGATGATGCAGGCGGTGCCCAAGGCCACGGTGGTGGTGATGAACCCCACCCACTACGCCGTGGCCCTGATGTACGACGCCGACGAGACCCCCGCCCCGCTGTGCGTGGCCAAGGGCATGGACAGCCTGGCCCTGAAGATCCGCGAAGTGGCCGAGGCGGCCGGGGTGCCGATCATCGAGGACCCGCCCCTGGCTCGGGCGCTCTACGCCACCGTCGAGATCGACGAACAGATCCCCGAGGCGCATTTCGCCGCGGTGGCCAAGGTCATCGGCTTCATCCTGAATGGTCGCAAACCGGGCGCCCAGGCGCGCGGGCGCTAAGGGCCTAACAGTCTGGCCCGTAAAGAGTATCCTGAATGAACGATTCGCTGGGGGCGCCTTCCCTGAGAGCTGAAGAAGGACTTCGGTCCGGCATGGCCAAGACCCCCGCTCACGCGGCCGAGACCCCCGCGCGGCCCCGTACCGACCCGCTGATCTGGGCGGCGGCGATCTTCTACGTGCTGGCCGCCGGCTTCGCCGCGGTGTTCGCCGTCAAGGCCGGCCCCACCACCCTGGCGGGGCTGCTGCTGCTGGGCGGCATCGCCGGCGTGGCCATCCTGGGCCTGATCGCCATCCGCGGCTCGGCCACGCCCGAGGTCGACCTCGACGCCGCCGACAGCTTCCTCGACGCCCTGGGCGAGCCGGCCGCCCTGGCCGCCGCCGACGGCCGGGTGCTGTCGACCAACCTGCCGTGGCGCACCGCCATCGGCGACGGCCGCCGCCTGCCCAAGGGCGCCGGGGCCGGCCTGTTCCAGGCCCTGGTGCGGGCCCGTCGCGGCGAACTGGCCGAGGGCTCGGTGCGCGTCGCCGGCCAGGACCGCGCCGCCATCGTCTCGTCGATCGGCGGCGGCCGCCTGCTGGTGCGGCTGGTGGCCAGTCCGGCCGCGCCGCTGCGGCTGTCGGCCGAGATCCCGGCCGCCCCGACCCTGGCCCTGACCGCCGCGCCGCCGCCCGGCACGCTGGACGCCTTTTCCGGGGCTTCGCCGTTCGGCGCCGCCCTGCTCGAAGGCCTCGACCCGTTCAACGCGCGCATCCTCGAGACCAACCCGGCCCTGGCGGCGATGGTCGGCCCCTGCGCCCCCGGCACGGTGTTCGGCGCCCTGATCGACCCGCCGTCGCGCACCGAGGCTCAACTGCGGCTGTCGCAGGGCAAGGCCGGGCCGTTCGAGGTCCGCCTGGCCAAGGACCCGGCCCGCATCGCCCACCTCTATCTGTACCGGGCCGAGGATCGGCTGGTGGCCTATCTGATCGACGTCTCCGAGCAGAAGCAGATGGAGCTGCAGCTGGCCCAGGCCCAGAAGATGCAGGCCATCGGCCAACTGGCCGGCGGCGTCGCCCACGACTTCAACAATCTGCTGACCGCCATCCAGCTGCGGCTGGACGAACTGCTGCACCGCCACCCGGTCGGCGACCCGTCCTATGAGGGCCTCAACGAGATCCGCCAGACCGGGGTGCGGGCCGCCGACCTGGTGCGCAAGCTGCTGGCCTTCTCGCGCAAGCAGACCGTGCAGCGCGAGGTGCTGGAGCTGGGCGAGCTGATCTCCGAGTTCGAGGTGCTGCTGCGCCGGCTGCTGCGCGAGGACGTCAAGCTGGTCACCGACTACGGCCGCGACCTGCCCAAGGTGCGGGCCGACAAGAGCCAGCTCGAGACGGCGGTGATGAACCTGGCCGTCAACGCCCGCGACGCCGTGCGCGCCGCCAAGGGCGGCGGCGTGGTCCGCATCCGCACCGCCCGCCTGAGCCAGGCCGAGGCCGTGGCCCTGGGCTATCCCAGCGCCAGCGGCGACACCGCCCTGATCGAGGTCTCCGACGACGGCCCGGGCATCCCGCCCGAGGTGATGGGCAAGATCTTCGACCCGTTCTTCACCACCAAGCCGGTGGGCGAGGGCACGGGCCTGGGTCTGGCCACCGTCTACGGCATCGTCAAGCAGTCGGACGGCTGGATCCACGTCCATTCCAAGCCCGGCGAGGGCTCGGCCATCCGCATCTTCCTGCCGATCCACGTGCCGACCGCCGCCGCCATCGCCGCCGCCGCCGCGGTCGCCGCCGAGCCGGTCAAGCCGCGCGCCGCCCGTGACCTGTCGGGGGCTGGCCGCATCCTGTTCGT
>JAQGIN010000004.1 GCA_028291125.1 Caulobacter sp. | reverse complement strand
TGGGCGCGGTAGAGCACGGCGATCAGGTCGGTCTGGGTGATGACTCCCAGCAGCACCCGGTCGGCGTCGACGACCATGGCCTCGTGGACCGCGCCGCTGGACAGGATCGGCAGCAGGGCGGCGATCGGCGTCGATTCCCGGACCTTGTGCACGAACGGGTCGAGCACCGTCGCCACCGGCTGGGCGCGATTGGCCTGCAGCTCGGCGCGGCGCACCATGCCGACCACCCGGCCCTGGGCGTCGACCACCGGGGCGGTGCGCAGGTCATGCTGGCGCAGGAAGGCCAAGGCGCTGTCGGCGCTCTGCTCCGGATCGACGCTGATCACGTCCCGGGACATGATGTCGCCGCAGCGGATCTGGGCGTGCAGGCGCTGGTGGGCCTGCAGTTCGACCTGGCGGAACAGGGCGTCGAGATCCTCGCGGCTGACGTCCAGCAGCTCGCCGTAGCGGGCCAGGGCCAGGTCGAGGTCGGCGGGGGTGAAGCCGATGCGGTTGGCGGGCACGGGATCCTTGGTGCCGTGCGGGCTGGCCGCCGCCGGGGCCCGGTGCGGATACGACCGCCCGGTCAGGCGGTTGAAGCCCATGCCGGCGACGACCAACAGCACCGAATCCAGAGCCACCGGGCTGAAGGCGAAGCCGTAGCCCGCCCGGGCCACGGCCTCGCCGCCGATCACCGCGATCAGCGCCACCGCGCCGCCGGGCGGGTGCAGGCAGCCGAGCAGCATCATGGCCCCGATCGCTAGGCCGACGGCCAGCGGCGCGGCCAGCAGCGGCTGCGGGACCAGCAGGGCGCAGGTGATCCCCACCAGGGCCGAGACCAGATTGCCGCCGATCACCGCCCGCGGCTGGGCCAGGGGGCTGGCCGGCACGGCGAAGACCAGCACCGCCGAGGCGCCGATCGGGGCGGCCAGCAGCAGGTGCGACCAGGGCGCGCCGCCGGTCAACAATCGGCCCAGAAGCCCGGCGGCCAGCAGGCCGATCAGCGCCCCAAGGGCGGCGCGGCCGGCGTCGACCGGCCGGCTGGGCGCCGCGCCGCGCAGAAGGGTGGAGAGGCGAGGGATCATGGCTCCCGATACGCCACGGGACCAGGTCGGTCGCGTCAGTTTCACTGCGGGTCCTGTCAGGCCGGATGAAGGTTGGCGACCGGGGCGGTCAAGACGTGGACGAGGATCGCCACGACACCCGCCAGCGCCAGGAAGAGCTGCGCGCCGAGGACGGCGATCAGCCGGTTGCCGAACGGTTGCTTGCGGGTTTTGTGGCGCAGCACCTGCTGGGCCAGCAACGCCCCGAGGCTGCCGCCCAGGGCGGCCGCCCACAGCAGGGTCCGCTCGGGCACCCGCCGCCAGCGGCGCTGGGCGGCGACCTTGTCCCACCAGAACAGCAGAAAGGCGGCCAGGTTGACGGCGACCAGGGCGGTCAGGACGAGGGCGACGTCGTGGGCGGGCATGGCGCCCTGGATAGCGCGCGGCCGGCCCAAGCTCAACCGAAGCGGGTTTGGGGTCGCGAACGATCGAGGAGCGGGCCCCGCCCCCTCACGATCGCCCGCCCCGGTTGGCCCTAAGCGTCTCCAGCGCCCGCCGCGCGTGGTCGGCCTGAGTGGCGGGGGCGGCGAAGGCGGCCGGATCCAGGAGGGCGGCGGGTTTGCGGGGGCCGGGGCCGCTCATCGCCGCGATCTTGCGGGCGACGGCGGCGATGTCGCCGCAGGCCTTGGCGCGGTCGCGGGCCTTGCGCAGGGCGGCGGGGTCGTCGCTGGTCTCGAGGATCGCCCAGGCCGCGTCGAGGGCGGCCATCAGCTTGAGCTGCAGCTGTTCGGACCAGGTGGCGGCGGGAGGCTGGGTCATGGCCAGAGTCTGCGGCCGGGGCGGACGTCGGGGACGAGAAACCGGCGTTTTTGGTTAGGGCGTTGATTTTGTTGGGGCGGGGTGCGGAAAAGACGAGGATTGAGGTGGGCGCCGTGCGTCCTTCGAGGCTCGGCTTCGCCTCGCATCTCAGGATGAGGACGACTGTGCTGAATCCCTCATTCTGAGGCGCCGCGAAGCGGCCTCGAAGGACGCAAGGCGGCCAGGGCGGCGCGACCCCTCCCGACCCGCTGCGCGGGCCACATTCTCCCCAAAGGGGGAGAGTGTAGCCTGTGGATAACTTCCTACTGGTAGCTCTGCAGCGGCCGCACTTCCAGCGACTCGGCCGGGGCGCTGGAGATCGCCTGGGCGGCGGCCAGGGCCCCGGCCGAGGTGGTGTAGTAGGGGATCTTCATCATCAGGGCGGTGCGGCGCAGCTCGAAGCTGTCCTCCAGGCTCTGCTTGCCCTCGGTGGTGTTGAACACCAGCTGCACGTCGCCGTTCTTCATGGCGTCGACGATGTGCGGCCGGCCCTCCAGCACCTTGCGGACGAACTCGACCTCGATCCCCTGCTCGCCCAGATAGCGGCGGGTGCCCTCGGTGGCGATGACCTTGAAGCCCGCCGCCTGCAGCAGGCGCACCGGCTCGAGGATCCACGGCTTGTCGCTTTCCTTGACCGAGACGAAGGCCGTGCCGCCGTGCGGCAGCACCACGCCGCCGCCCAGCTGGCTCTTGGCGAAGGCCCGGGCGAAGGCCGGGGCCAGGTTGGTTCCCTCGCTCTCGCGGATCCAGTCCAGGCCCATGACCTCGCCGGTCGAGCGCATTTCCGGGCCCAGGATGGTGTCGACCCCGGCGAAGCGGGCGAACGGGAACACCGCCTCCTTCACCGCGATGTGGTCATAGGGCTTGTCGACGAGATTGAAGCTCTTCAGGGGCGCGCCGGCCATGATCTTGGCGGCGATGGCGGCGATCGGCTGGCCGATGGTCTTGGCGACGAACGGCACGGTGCGGCTGGCGCGCGGATTGACCTCCAGCACATAGATGCGCGGGGCGTCCGAGTGCGGCTCCTCGATGGCGAACTGCACGTTCATCAGGCCGCGCACGTTCAGCGCCAGGGCCATCTTCACCGTCTGGCGCTTCAGCTCGGCGATGGTGGCGGGGCTCAGCGAGAACGGCGGCATCGAGCAGGCGGAGTCGCCCGAGTGCACCCCGGCCTCCTCGATATGCTCCAGCACCCCGGCCACGAACACGTCGGTCCCGTCGCACAGGGCGTCGACATCGACCTCGGTGGCCCGGCTCAGATAGTGGTCGAGCAGGATCGGGTGCTCGACCCCGATGTCGCCGGCGTCGCTGATATAGCGCTCCAGCTGCTCGGTATCGCGGATGATCTCCATGCCCCGGCCGCCCAGCACGTAGGACGGGCGCATGACGAACGGGAAGCCGATGGTCAGGGCGGCGGCGCGGGCCTCGTCCCAGGTGCGGGCGATGGCGTTCTCGGGCTGGGCGATGTCGAGGCCGTTCAGCAACTGCTGGAAGCGCTCGCGGTCCTCGGCCAGGTCGATGGCGTCGGGGCTGGTGCCGAGGATCGGGATGCCGGCCTGCTCCAGGGCGTGGGCCAGCTTCAGCGGCGTCTGGCCGCCGAACTGGACGATGACGCCCAGCAGCGTGCCGTTGCGCTGCTCGACGGCCAGCAACTCCAGCACGTCCTCGGCGGTCAGGCTCTCGAAATACAGCCGGTCGGAGGTGTCGTAGTCGGTCGACACGGTCTCGGGGTTGCAGTTGACCATGATCGACTCGACGCCGATGGCGTCCAGCGCGAAGGCCGCGTGGCAGCAGCAATAGTCGAACTCGATGCCCTGGCCGATGCGGTTGGGGCCGCCGCCGAGGATCACCGCCTTCTTGCGGTTCGTCGGCTCGCTCTCGCATTCGGGGACCTGGCCCAGGGCCCCGGTCTCGTAGGTCGAATACATGTACGGCGTCTCGGCGCGGAACTCGCCGGCGCAGCTGTCGATGCGCTTGTAGACCGGGCGGACGTTCAGGGCGTGGCGGGCGGCGCGGACGTCGGCTTCCTGGCGGCCGGTCAGCTTGGCCAGCCGGGCGTCGGAGAAGCCCTGGCTCTTCAGGGCCCGGAAGGCGGCGGCGTCGGTCGGCAGGCCGCCGGCCCGGATCCAGCCCTCCTGGCGGACCAGTTCGGCCAGCTGGCGCAGGAACCACGGCTCGTAATGGCAGGCGGCGTTGACCTCCTCGACGGAGAGCCCGTGGCGGAAGGCCTGGGCGATCACCCGCAGGCGGTCGGGGGTCGGGGTGCCCAGGGCGCGGATCACCGCGGCCCGGCCGGTGTCGGGATCGTCGGCCCCGTGGATCTCGATCTCGTCGAGGCCCGTCAGGCCGGTCTCCAGGCCGCGCAGGGCCTTTTGCAGGCTTTCCTTGAAGGTGCGGCCGATGGCCATCACCTCGCCGACCGACTTCATGGCGGTGGTCAGATAGGGCTCGCTGCCCGGATACTTCTCGAAGGCGAAGCGCGGGATCTTGGTGACGACGTAGTCGATGCTGGGCTCGAACGAGGCCGGGGTGGCGCCGCCGGTGATGTCGTTCATCAGCTCGTCCAGCGTGTAGCCGACGGCCAGGCGGGCGGCGACCTTGGCGATCGGGAAGCCGGTGGCCTTCGACGCCAGCGCCGAACTCCGCGACACCCGCGGGTTCATCTCGATGACCACCATGCGGCCGTCGGCCGGATTGACCGCGAACTGCACGTTGGAGCCGCCGGTCTCGACGCCGATCTCGCGCAGCACGGCGATCGAGGCCGCCCGCATCCACTGATATTCCTTGTCGGTCAGGGTCAGGGCCGGGGCGACGGTGATCGAGTCGCCGGTGTGCACGCCCATCGGGTCGATGTTCTCGATCGAGCAGACGATGATGCAGTTGTCCGCCGTGTCGCGGACCACCTCCATCTCGTACTCCTTCCAGCCGAGCACGCTCTCCTCGATCAGCACCTCGGTGGTCGGCGACAGGTCTAGGCCGCGGGCGACGATCTCCTCGAATTCCTCGAGATTGTAGGCGATGCCGCCGCCGGTGCCGGCCAGGGTGAAGCTGGGGCGGATGATGGCCGGCAGGCCGACGAAGGCCAGGCCGTCGCGGGCCTCGTCCATGTTGTGGGCGGCTTTGGACTTGGGGCTCTCGAGGCCCAGCTTGTCCATGGCGTCGCGGAACTTCTGGCGGTCCTCGGCCTTGTCGATGACCTCGGCCTTGGCGCCGATCATCTCGACGCCGTACTTGGCCAGGGTGCCGTCAGCCTCCAGGGCCAGGGCGGTGTTCAGCGCCGTCTGGCCGCCCATGGTCGGCAGCAGGGCGTCGGGGCGCTCCTTGGCGATGATCTTGGCGACCATCTCGGGGGTGATCGGCTCGATATAGGTGGCGTCGGCGATCTCGGGATCGGTCATGATCGTCGCCGGGTTCGAATTGACCAGGATGATCCGGTAACCCTCGGCCCGCAGGGCCTTGCACGCCTGGACGCCCGAATAGTCGAACTCGCACGCCTGGCCGATGATGATCGGACCGGCGCCGATGATCAGGATCGAGGAGATATCGGTGCGTTTGGGCATGGTTCACTCGCGCGTAGACACGGTCGCGCACTCTCGCGCGCCCGCTGCCGACCATCTTGCAGGTTAAGTCGCCCGTTTAGAGA
>JAQGIN010000530.1 GCA_028291125.1 Caulobacter sp. | reverse complement strand
CGCCCGTCCCGCATTCACCGGACATCCCCCGCGGGAGACATCGGGACTCAGGTCCCGAGGCCGAAGGCGCAACCGCCCCGGAAACGCTCAGGCAAAAGGACCGCGCGGGTCTAGGAACGCTGGAAAGAGGCGGCCGGAAACGGTCGCTCGCCGAAGGAGCAAGGACGGCCTTTCCGTTGTGAAGGGGCGTCCGGAATCTCTCAGGTCCAAGGGACAGCGGGGGCGCGAAACACTCGGCGAAAGCCGGGCAGCAGCGCCGACCCCGCAAGGAGCCCAGACCCGCGTGTCCTCAGATCCCGTTGGCGACCTCAAGCAAACCCCGCTCCACGCCGCCCACCTGGCGGCCGGCGCCCGCATGGTGCCGTTCGCCGGCTACACGATGCCGGTGCAGTACAAGGACGGGGTGCTCAAGGAGCATCTGTGGACCCGCGAGTCCGCCGGCCTGTTCGACGTCTCGCACATGGGCCAGGCCCGGCTGCGCGGCGCCGATCCGGCCAAGAGCTTCGAGAAACTGGTCTCGGCCGACTATCAGGGTCTGAAGCCCGGCAAGCAGCGCTACGGCGTATTGCTCAACGCCCAGGGCGGGATCGTCGACGACCTGATGACCGCGCGGCCCGACGACGACGGCCTGTTCGTGGTGGTCAACGGCGCCTGCAAGGACAACGACTACGCCATCATCGCCAACGCCCTCGAGGGCGAGGCGACGGTCGAGCGGCTGGAAGACCGCGCCCTGCTGGCCCTGCAGGGGCCGCAAGCCGCCGCCGTGCTCGCCGCCCATGCGCCGATCGTCACCGATATGGTGTTCATGGACACCGTCGCCCTGACCGCCTTCGGCGTCGACGCGCTCATTTCCCGCTCGGGCTATACCGGTGAGGACGGCTACGAGATCTCGGTCCCGGCCGCCGCCGCGGAGCGGGTCTGGAACACCCTGCTGGCCGACGACCGCGTCAAGCCGATCGGCCTGGGCGCGCGCGACAGCCTGCGTCTGGAGGCCGGCCTGCCGCTCTATGGCCATGACCTCGACGAGACGGTGTCGCCGATCGAGGGCGGGCTGAACTTCGCCGTCGGCAAGCGCCGCCGCGAGGCCGGCGATTTCCCCGGCGCGGGCCGCATCGCCAAGGAGCTGGCCGGCGACCTGAGTCGGTTGCGGGTCGGCCTGCGGGTGCTGGAGGGCGCCCCGGCCCGCGAGGGGGCCCAGATCGCCGACGAAACCGGCGCCGTGGTCGGCGTGGTGACCAGCGGCGGTTTCTCGCCCTGCCTGTCCCAGGCCATCGCGCTGGGTTTCGCGCCGCCGGCCTTGTCGGCGGTCGGCACGCGGTTGAAGGTCATTGTCCGCGGCAAGCCGCAGGCGGCCGAGGTGGTCGCCCTGCCGTTCGTCCCCCACCGATACGTCCGCAAAATCTAGAAGGGCCACCCGATGCGTTTCACCAAGGATCACGAATGGGTCGCCCTCGTGGGTGACGTCGCCACCGTCGGCATCACCGCCTACGCCGCCGACCAGCTGGGCGACGTGGTGTTCGTCGAGGTTCCCGCGGTCGGCAAGACCGTCAAGCAGGGCGACGGCTTCGCCGTGGTCGAGAGCGTCAAGGCGGCCTCGGACGTCTATGCGCCGATCGGCGGCGAGGTGGTCGAAGCCAACGCCGTCCTCACCGACGCGCCCGAGACGGTCAACACCGCCCCCGAAGCCGGCGGCTGGTTCGCCAGGATCAAGGTCGCCGACCCCGCCCAGGTCGAGGCCCTGATGGACCGCGACGCCTATGAGGCCTTCCTCTCGACCCTCTAGAATTCCCACGTCATCCCGGCTCTCCGCTTCGCTCCGGCCGGGATGACGAACCTAGGTGAGACCGTCCATGCGCTACCTGCCCCTCAGTCCCGACGACCGGCGCGACATGCTCGGCGTGATCGGCGTCCCGTCGATCGACGACCTGTTCGTCGACGTGCCGGCCGTGGCCCGCCGCGCCGACCCGGTCGACCTGCCGTTCCACGCCGGCGAGCTGGAGGTCGAGCGCGAGATGCTGGCCCTGTCGCGCCGCAACCGTTCGGCGGCGGAGGGGCCGTTCTTCTGCGGGGCGGGGGCCTATCGCCACCACGTGCCGGCCACGGTCGACCACCTGATCCAGCGCTCGGAATTCCTCACCAGCTACACGCCCTACCAGCCCGAGATCGCCCAGGGCACGTTGCAGGTGCTGTTCGAGTTCCAGACCCAGGTCGCCGCCCTGACCGGCATGGAGGTGGCCAACGCCTCGCTCTATGACGGCTCCACCGCCGCCGCCGAGGCGGTGATGATGGCCCAGCGCATCACCCGCAAGTCCAAGGCCGTGCTGTCGGGCGGGGTGCACCCGCACTATGTCGGGGCCATCGAGACCCTGGCCCACGCCGCCGGCGTCGCCACCCAGCGCCTGGCCGCCGCCGTCGACGCCGAGGCGGCGGTGATCGACGCCATCGACGCCGACACCGCCTGCGTCGTCGTCCAGACCCCCAACGTGTTCGGCGCCGTCACCGACGTCAGCAAGATCGCCGAGGCGGCCCACGCCGCCGGCGCCCTGCTGATCGTGGTCACCACCGAGGCGGTGTCCTATGGCCTGCTCAAGTCACCCGGCGAGATGGGGGCCGACATCGCCGTGGCCGAGGGCCAGTCGATCGGCAACGGCCTGAATTTCGGCGGCCCCTATGTCGGCCTGTTCGCCTGCCGCGAAAAGTTCGTCCGCCAGGCCCCCGGCCGGCTGTGCGGCGAGACCGTCGACGCCGAGGGGCGGCGCGGCTTCGTCCTGACCCTGTCGACCCGCGAACAGCACATCCGCCGCGACAAGGCGACCAGCAACATCTGCACCAATAGCGGCCTGTGCGCCCTGGCCTTCTCGATCCACATGTCGCTGCTGGGCGAGACCGGCCTGCGCCAGCTGGCCCTGATCAACCACCAGAAGGCCGTGGCCCTGCGCGACGCCCTGGCCGCCATCCCCGGGGTGGAGATCCTCACCCAAAGGTTCTTCAACGAGTTCGCCATCCGCGTGCCGGGCTCGGCGACCGAGGTGGTCGAGATCCTGGCCGGCAACGGCGTCATCGGCGGCGTGCCGTTCGCCCGCCTCGACCCGGCGGCCGGCCTGGACGACGTGCTGCTGGTGGCGGCCACCGAGACCACGTCCGACTCCGACATCTTCTTCTTCTCCAAGGTCCTCGCCAAGGTGATCGCCCAATGACCATGCTCAATATCGGTCGGCCGACCCGCCCCGAGGCCGTCGACGGCGCCGCCGGCGCCCATGACACCCTGACCGGCGGCCGCGGCCTGCTGCAGGACGAGGCGCTGATCTTCGAACTGGACGGCTGGGACAAGACTGGCGTCGACCTGCCGGCGGCCCCGCCCGCCGACGACCTCGGCGACCTGGTCCGCACCGCCCCGATCGGCCTGCCGGGCCTGTCGGAGCCTGAGGCGGTCCGCCACTATGTGCGGCTGAGCCAGAAGAACCACGCCATCGACCTGGCGCTGTATCCGCTGGGCTCGTGCACGATGAAGCACAACCCGCGGCTCAACGAGAAGATGGCCCGCCTGCCGGGCTTTTCCGACATCCACCCGCTGCAACCGCAATCGACGGTGCAGGGGGCCCTGGAGCTGATGGACCGCCTGGCCCACTGGCTGAAGACCCTGACCGGCATGCCGGCCGTGGCCCTCACCCCCAAGGCCGGGGCGCACGGCGAGCTGTGCGGCCTGCTGGCTATCCGCGCCGCCCACGAGGCGGCCGGCCAGGGCCACCGCAAGACCGTGCTGGCCCCGACCAGCGCCCACGGCACCAACCCGGCCACCGCCGCCTTCGTCGGCTACACCGTGGTCGAGATCGCCCAGACGGCCGACGGCCGCGTCGACCTGGCCGATCTGGAGGCCAAGCTCGGCGACCACGTCGCCGCCATCATGGTCACCAATCCCAACACCTGCGGGCTGTTCGAGCGCGACGTGGTCGAGATCGCCCGCCTGACCCACGCGGCCGGAGCCTACTTCTACTGCGACGGGGCCAATTTCAACGCCATCGTCGGCCGGGTGCGGCCGGGCGATCTCGGCGTCGACGCCATGCACATCAACCTGCACAAGACCTTCTCGACGCCGCACGGCGGCGGCGGTCCGGGCGCCGGGCCGGTGGTGCTGAGCGCCGCCCTGGCCCCCTTCGCCCCGACCCCGTGGATCGTCCATGGCGAGAACGGCTACGCCCTGATCGAGCAGCCGGAGGGCGAGGCCCGAGCGGCGTTCGGGCGGATGTGCGCCTTCCACGGCCAGATGGGCATGTATGTCCGCGCCTACGCCTACATGCTCAGCCACGGGGCCGACGGCCTGCGGCAGGTGGCCGAGGACGCGGTGCTCAACGCCAACTATCTGAAGGCCCGCCTGTCGGACCTGATGAGCCCGGCCTTCCCCGAGGGCCCGTGCATGCACGAGGCGCTGTTCGACGACGCCTGGCTGGAGGGCACCGGCGTGACCACGCTGGACTTCGCCAAGGCGATGATCGACGAGGGCTTCCACCCGATGACCATGTATTTCCCGCTGGTCGTGCACGGGGCGATGCTGATCGAGCCGACCGAGACCGAGTCCAAGCAGGAGCTCGACCGCTTCGTCGTCGCGCTGCGGGCCCTGGCCGGCGCGGCCAAGGCCGGCGAGGTCGAGCGCTTCAAGGGCGCGCCGTTCCACGCGCCGCTGCGGCGCCTGGACGAGACCCTGGCCGCCCGCAAGCCGAAGCTGCGGTGGCGACCTGTGGCCGACGCGCCACTCGCCGCCGAATAGACTCCGGGGCCGGGACGAAAGGGGAACGGGCGCCTTTACGGAAGGCGGCCCCGTTCTCATATCAGCGGCACGCGTCGACCGAACCGGGTTCTTCCGGGGACAGAACGGGGCGTGGACCCCGCCGCCGATGAACTTCGCCCTGCCCATGCCCCGCGCACGCCTCTCCGTCGCCGATGATTTCGCCCGCGATCTGCTGGGCCGGATCATCCGTGGCCTGTTGGTGGCGCTCGGCCTGCTGGTCGTGGTGGCCGGGGTGCTGATCGCGCCGCTGCCCGGGCCGATGGGGCTGCCGATCGTGGTCATCGGGCTGATGATCGTGCTGCGCAACTCGTTCAAGGCCCGCAAGCGGTTCGTCCGCTTCCAGCACGCCCATCCCAAGCTGGTGTTTCCGATCCGCCGGCTGCTGCGGCGCGAGCCGGAAGTGCTGCAGGTCGCCTGGCAGCAGCTGTTGCGCATGGAGCGCCTGATCCTGCCGCGCCGCTGGCGCGTCGCGGTTCGCTGGCGCCAGTCCGTCAAGCGGCGGCGGTGAGCGCCGCCATCGCGACCGCCCCCGCGCGCCTGAGGGCCCGCCGCCGCGCCCGACTGGCCGCGTTGCTGCGCGAGACCGCCGCCCGCGTGGCGCGCTGGGCGCTGATCACCTTGGGCGGTCTGGTGATGCTGGCCGGGGCCGTGCTCACGCCCTTGCCCGGCCATGTCGGCCTGCCGCTGCTGGTCATCGGGCTGATGATCGTGCTGCGCAATTCGATCCAGGCCCGCCGCCGCTTCATCCGCCTGCAGCGGCGTCACCCGAAGATGGTGTTCCCGATCCGCCGGCTGCTGCGGCGCGAGCCGGAGGTGATCCTGGTGGTCTGGCAACAGCTGCTGCGCACCGAGCGGCTGGTGGTGCGCCGGGCCTCCTGGCGGGTGTTCGTCCGGACCCGCAAGCGGTTGCGGCGGCGCTGGCGGCAGGCCACCGGCGGCCGCGCCAAACCCTGAATCAAAAAAGGGCGCGCCCCGCGGGACGCGCCCTTTTCGTCGGTTCGCCGAGCGGCGAAGCCTATTGCAGCTTGGCGCCCATCTGGGCGATGGCGGCGTCGACCAGCGGATCGGTGGTCGATCCGGCCAGGCGGGCGGCCAGCACCGTCTCGGCCGCTAGGGCGGCGAGGTCGACGGCGGCGTTCTTGACGTCGGCCAGGGCCTGGGCCTCGGCCTGGGCGATCTTGCGTTCGGCCATTTCGGCGCGGCGCGCGATCTGGTCTTCCAGCTTCTGGTGGGCGTCGATCGCCATCCGCTTGGCGTCGGCCCGGGCGACCGAGATCATGGCGGCGGCCTGACGTTCGGCCTCCTCGCGCTGGGCCTTGACGTCGGCGAGCAGGGCCTGGGCCTCTTCGCGCAGACGCTCGGCCTCGTCGAGCTCGGCCCGGATCTTGGCGGCGTGGTTGTCGAGCGCCTTGAACAGCGCGCCCGGCAGCACCTTCAGATAGACCAGCAGGCCAAAGAACAGGGCCAGCGCCACCAGCACCCAGAATTCGGGATTGGAGAGGCTAAACAGGGATTGTTCCACGGGTCTCTCCTCAGGCCAGGGCCGACTTGAGCTCAGCGGCCGTGGCCGCCTTGCCCGTCAGCTTCTGGACGATCGCCGCGGCGGTGTCCTTGGCCACGTCACGGACGTGGCCCATGGCCTCGTCGCGGGTGGCTTGGATGCGGGCTTCGGCGGCCGCCAGCTTCTCGGCCAGCACCACCTCTTCCTTGGCCTGCCGGGTGGCGGCCTCGGCCGAAGCCGCGGCCTTGGCGTCGACCGCGGTCTTCTGGGCCTTGGCGCGAGCCTCGGCGACCTCGGCCGCGGCGGCGCGCGCCTGGACCTCGGCCTCGTCCTTCAGGCGACGGGCGCCGGCGATGTCGTCAGCGATCTTGGCGCCGCGCGTCTCGATCGCGCCGCTGACCCGGGGCAGCAGTCCCTTGGCCAGCACCGCGTAGAGCACGGCGAAGATGAGCAGAAGCCAGACGATCTGGCCGCCCCAGTGCTCGAATTGCAGCTGCGGCAAGCCGCCGCCGCCGTGAGCCTCGGGGGCGGCCGTCGTCTCGACCGTGCCGTGGTGTTCCGTCGCCATGGGCGAGAGCGCCTATTGGTTAGGAGAAGAGGATCAGGAAGGCGATGACCAGGGCGAAGATGCCCAGGGCTTCGGTCAGCGCCATGCCCAGGAACAGCATCGGACGCTCTTGCGCCGCGGCGGTCGGGTTGCGCAGCGCGCCTTGGAAATAGTTGCCGAACATGATGCCCAGGCCAACGCCCGCGCCGATCATGCCGAGCATCGCCAGACCGGCGCCGATGTACTTCGCGGCTTCAGCTTCCATTGTAGAGGCTCCTTAGAGAGAGAATATCAGGTTGAAAGGGATCAGTGGCTGTCGAGGTGCACGACGTCGTTGAGATAGACGCAGGTCAGCACCGCGAAGACGAAGGCCTGAAGGAAGGCCACCATGAACTCCAGCGCCGTCAGGGCGACGACGGAAGAGAGGGCGAGGGCCGCTCCGGCCCAGCCGAGCACGCCCATGCCGCCCAGGGCGACGACGAAGCCGGCGAAGATCTTCAGCACCACGTGGCCGCCCAGCATGTTGCCGAACAGACGAAGCGCCAGGGTGATGGGGCGGATCAGGAACGACAGGATCTCGATCGGCACCAGCAGGATATAGAGCGGCCACGGCACGCCCGACGGGGCGAACAGCTTGAAGAACTTCAGGCCGTTCTTGCCGACGCCGACGGCGACCACGGTCAGGATCACCAGCAGGCCCAGGGTCAGGGTGACGGCGATTTGCGAGGTCGCGGTGAACACCAGGAACATCCCCTGGATGTTGGCGAACAGCACGAAGACGAACAAGGTGAAGACGAACGGCAGGTACTTCTTGCCGTCGTGGCCGATGATCGAGTCGGTCAGGCCGTTGACCAGGCCGTACAACATCTCGCCGACCGTCTGCAGCCGGCCCGGCACCACGGCGGCCTTGGCCGAGGCGAAGGCGTAGAACACGATGACCAGGGTCGCGGCCAGCAGCATGGCGGCCACCGAATTGGTGATCGACAGGTCGATCTGGCCCAGGCCGGGCACGGCCACTTTCGGCAGGTCCAGGATCTTGGCGATCTGGAACTGGTGCATCGGATCGGCCATAGGCCCTAGTCTCTCTCTTTTTCGGGGCCGGGTTCGCCGGCTCCCTGACTCTCGTCGACTTGTTTCGCCGACGCCTGCGCGCTCATTTTCGTCGCCTTGCGGACGACGATGAAGATCGAGGCCCCCATGCCGATCAGCACGCCGCCGATCAGGCCGAAAGGACTCGTATGGGCATAACGGTCGAGAAGCCAGCCGAAGCCGAGCCCCACGAGAACACCCCCGATCAAATCCGCCAGAAGGCGGTAACCGTCCGCAGAGCCCGTCTCCCCCTTCACCGGGGCAGTCGGATGGTCCGCGGCCCGCCGGGCCTCGAAGGCGGCGAGCCGTGCGTCGAGGCTGTCGAAAGCCTTGTCGTTCGGTTCGTCGGCCTTGGGCATGGAAGCGGTCAGGTCCGAAAACGCCCGCCGACGCGCCAAAAGAGGCGCATTTCTGGCGGGCTTGATCGCGGCGGAACCTATAGGGCGCACCGCAGTGCGTCAAGGTTGCGGCGTCCCAGTTCAAGTGACGGTTTTTGCAGGGGTTTTAGCGTCGCCGGGGCGGGCGGCGGCAAACGCTCCGCTGCAGCTTGGACGCCGCCGCGAGCGGGGACGGAGCGTCGGCGCGCCTCGGCGGCGCGGTTTGCGCGGGGGGCGGATTCGGCGCGGCTGGTGGTCGCGGACCTAGCGGCGCCGCGATGATGGTTTGCTTTTTCGGCGGTTATCGGGTTTGACAGGCCGGATAATTCACCAGCCAGAAGATCCATGTCGCAACTGAAGAACACCGGCTTCGCCGATCGCATCGGCGCCGCCGCCGAGGCCAAGAAGGCCCTGCTCGCCAAGCTGAAGCCGAAGCCCACCGTCACCGATCCCGATTTCGCCCAGCGCGAGGCCGTCAAGGCCGCCGAGCTCGAAGCCGTGCGCGCCGCCCGCGCCGCGGTGAAGGAAGCCGCCCGCCAGGCCGCCGCCGACAAGGACGAGGCCGTCCTCGCCGAGAAGCGCGCCGAGCGCAAGGAACGCAAGGCCCTGACCCAGGCCGAGCAGAAGACCGCCCGCGACGCCAAGTACGCCGCCCGCAAGGCCCGCCAGAAGTAAGACCCGCTCCTTCGGCCGCCTCGATCCCCGGCCCCGTCGGGATCTGTCGCGGAGACGCGGGTCATGGGCGGCGTCGATCTCGCTCTGCTGGCGACGATGTTCGCGGTGGCCCTGGTCGCCGGCTGCGTCGACGCCATCGCCGGTGGCGGCGGACTGCTGACCTTGCCGGCCCTGCTGCTGGCCGGCCTCGACCCGGTCTCGGCCCTGGCCACCAACAAGCTGCAGGGCGCGGTCAGCGCCATCTCCTCGACCAGCGCCTTCGCCCGCCGCGGCCTGATCGTCTGGCGCACGGCCCTGCCGGTGGCCGCCGCCGCCGCGATCGCCGGCCTGACCGGGGCCCTGTGCGCCAGCCTGCTGTCGCCGCGTCTGCTGGCGGCGCTGGTGCCGGTGCTGCTGATCCTCATCGCCCTCTATTTCGGACTGACCCGCGGCTTGAAGGCCGAGGACGCGACGCCGCGCCTGTCGCTGATGGTGTTCGTCCTCTGCGTCGCGCCGGTGATCGGTTTCTATGACGGCGTCTTCGGCCCAGGGGCCGGGGCCTTCTACATGGTCGCCTTCGTCACCCTGCTCGGCTACGGCGTGCTGCGGGCGACGGCCCACACCAAGCTGGCCAACGCCGCCAGCAACCTGGGCAGCCTGACCCTGTTCATGATCAAGGGCGCGGTGATCTGGCCGATCGGCCTGGCCATGGCGGCCGGCGCCTTCATCGGCGCCCAGATCGGCTCGCGGCTGGCCATGCGGTTCGGCGGCCGGCTGATCCGGCCGCTGCTGGTGGCGATGTCCTGCCTGCTGGCGATCAAGCTGCTGGCCAATCCCGAGAACCCGCTGCGCCAGGCGCTCGCGGCGATGGTCGGCGGCTAGGGAATGATCCGGTCCGCTTGATCATCCCATTCGCCCATCATCGCCGCGAAAGCGGGGCTAGACGCCCCTACTGCGCGGCGACTAGCTGTTCGGCCTGGGTCAGGTCGACGCTGACCAGCTGGCTGACGCCGCGCTCGGCCATGGTCACCCCGAACAATCGGTCCATGCGGCTCATGGTCACCGGATTGTGGGTGATGGTGATGAACCGCGTCTGGGTGCGCTGGCGCATCTCGTCGAGCATGTTGCAGTAGCGGTCGACATTGGCGTCGTCGAGCGGGGCGTCGACCTCGTCGAGCACGCAGATCGGGGCCGGATTGGCCAGGAACACCCCGAAGATCAGGGCGGAGGCGGTCAGGGCCTGCTCGCCGCCGCTCATCAGGCTCATGCTGGCCAGCCGCTTGCCGGGCGGGCAGGCGTAGATCTCCAGTCCGGCCTCCAGCGGATCGTCGCTTTCGATCAGCCGCAGTTCGGCCTGGCCGCCGCCGAACAGGGTCTGGAACAGGGTCTGGAAGTGGCCATTGATGATCTCGAAGGCGGCCAGCAGGCGCTCGCGGCCCTCGGCGTTCAGCTCCTCGATGCCGGCCCGCAGCTTGCCCACGGCGCCCGACAGGTCGGCGCGCTCGGTGCGCATGGTCTCCAGCCGGGCGGCGTATTCGCCGGCCTCCTCCTCGGCCCGCAGATTGACCGGGCCGATGGCGTCGCGCTCGCGCTCGAGGGCCAGCAGGTGGGCCTCGACCCCGGCGGCGTCGCCGGGAATGGCCACCGCCTCGCCGGCGATCGCCCGGCCCAGGGCCTCGGGCTCGATGCGCACCGACTCGCGGATGTGGCCGGCGATCTCGGCGAAGCGTTCGCGGGCGGCGTCCAGCCGGGCGGTCAGGGCGGCGCGCAGCTCGCGGGCCTCGCCGGCCGCCTGGTCGGCGGCGCGGGCGGCGCAATCGGCGGCCTGGCGGGCGGTCTCGGCCGCCTCC
>JAQGIN010000521.1 GCA_028291125.1 Caulobacter sp. | reverse complement strand
GCGCCCATCAGCTTATGAGGCGACGCCGCCGCGCCGGGTCTGGTTGCGCGCGACGCCGTCCTGTTGGGGAACAGGACGACGCCCCCGAGGATCCGAAAGGGCCTTCGGGGGCGTTTTCATGCGCCGTACGGCGCGCGAACGCCTGGGTTGCGAACGCGTTTCAGCCGCTGCGTCCAGCCGTCACATCGCTCGCGAGGCGGCCGACTGGTAAAAGCCGCAGTATGCCAACCAGCGTTGATCACTTCCAGGAAGCCGAACGCCTCGAGCGCCAGGCCGAGATCGCCGAGAGCCAGCACGCGCGCGCCGCCCTGCGCCGCATGGCCGAGACCTCGCGGGTCACCGCCGCGGTGGTGGCGATGATCGAGGCCAGCGTCACCGAGCCCAAAGCGATCCGCTAGGCCGCCGCGGCGGTTGTGGACGGGGCGCCGGGCGCCCATCTTCAAGGCCTAGCTCGGGGAGACCAGCATGTTCGATCATCTGTCCGTGGGCGTCCGTGACCTCGCCGCCGCCCGGCGATTCTACGACGCCTTCTTCGCCCCCTTGGGCTGCGCCAACGCCTGGGCCGGCGAGGCCGAATTGGCCTATGGCCCGGGCGGCGAGAGCCGGCAATTCTATCTCTATCCGGTGGCCGGCGACCGCGTGGCGGGTCTTGGAACCCACATCGCCTTCACCGCCGGCAGTCGCCAGGCGGTCGACGCGGCCTGCGCGGCGGCCTTGAGCCAGGGCGCGACGATCGTCCGCCCGGCCGGATCGCATCCCGACATCGCCCCCGACTATTACGGCGCGGTCCTGCTCGATCCCGACGGCAACAAGCTCGAGATCGTCGCCGACACCATGCACTGACGGTGAAGGACGCCTGTCTGGGCGCCGTCAGCGGGACCGCCCTCGTCCTTCGACAAGCTCAGGATGAGGGCTACCGCGCGGCGGGGGCATTCGAAAACCTCATCCTGAGCCTGTCGAAGGACGAGGTTTTCGCAGCCCGGCGCCGAGCCCACAGACACTTGCGACGGCGGTCCGCCGCTCCGATCTAGGATCGATGGCCGAACCCCTGCACATCGTCTGTCCCCACTGCGGCGCCGTGAACCGTCTGGCCGCCGAGCGCGATCCCAAGGCCGGCAAGTGCGGCCGCTGCGGCCAGGCGCTGTTCGAGGGCAAGGCGACGCCGCTGACCGCGGCCCGCTTCGATCGCCAGCTGGCCAAGTCCGACATCCCGCTGATCGTCGACTTCTGGGCCGGCTGGTGCGGGCCGTGCCAGGCCATGGCCCCGATCTTCGAACGCGCCGCCGCCGAGCTCGAACCCCGCGCCCGCTTCGCCAAGGTCGATGTCGACGCCGAGCCGACCATCGCCGCCCGCTACGGCGTGCGCGGCATTCCGGCCCTGTTCCTGTTCAAGAACGGCAAGGTGGCCGCCAGCCACGCCGGCGTCGCCGACCTGGCCCTGCTGCGGCGCTGGGTCGGGGGCGAGGCCTAGGGCGGATCGACATTCAGGATTCGACGGCGCCGAGCCATAATTTATGGCTCCGTCATTCCCGCCACAAGGGCGGGAATGACGAAGAGTAAGGAGGGTGATCGACTGAATGTCGATTCGTCGCCGCCCGCGCGTCAGCCGAACTTGTAGCCGCACAGCTTGTTGCCATCGAGGTCGCGGAAATAGGCGAAATAGGCCCCGGGCATCCGCTCGCCCGGATCGCCCTCGTTGGTCGCGCCCAGCGCCAGGGCCTTGGCGTGGAACGCCGCCACCTCCTCGACGCTGTCGAAATTGAAGCCGCCCATCGAGCCGTTGCCGATACAGGCGGGATTGCCGTCATACGGCCCCAGCACGCCGAACAGGCCGGTGCCCTTGCCCCGATAGAGCCGGCCGCCCGAGGCGTGCTCGTGCACCGGCGTCATGCCGATCGATCCCAGCAGCGCGTCGTAGAAGGTCTTGGCCGCCTCGAGCTTGTTGGAGCCGACCGTGAAATAACCCACCTTCGCCAAGTTTTGTTCTCCCTTTGGTTTTTCAGCGCTTGCCGCTGTCTTTCTTGCGTCCAGAATAGACCTTGTTGGCGATTTTCCAGTCGTCGCCGACCTTCAAGAGGACGAAGTAGTCGGTGAACACGGTCGCCCCGTGGTCGAGCGTCGCCTTGGCGATCGCTGAATCGCCCGACACATCGATGAAGTCGAGGGTGCGCACCCGTGTGGCCTCGTCGCTCGCCGGGCCGCCCTTGAAGACGGCGGCGTAGTCGTCGAGCGTCCACGAGGTGAACTTGCCGTCGCGTATGCCTTCGATATGGGCGGTCGGCAGAAACGCCTTGCGAAAATGGGACGGGTCGCCGGTGGCGTGGCCTTGGAAGTAGTGGTTGATCGCCGCCCGGACGCCGTCGCGGGCGGGGTCGCTCCGCTGTGACGTCGGCAGACCCAGAGCCTTTGAAGTGGCCGCATATGAACCAGTCACGGCGATGAGGCCGCACGCGGACAAAGCAGAGAAGAAACGTCGGTTCATGGAGTTGGCCCTTTCTCGATCTGGCTTTACGGAATCAACCCTTGGCCACCGCGCGCTTCAGCACCTCCGCCGTCCGGTGACCCGCCTGGGCGACGCGGCGGTCGCCGAGGGCGCGGGCGACGGCGACATAGGCGGGGGTCAGGGCCGGGGCGGTGGCGGGATTGGGGCTCTCGGCCAGGGCCGGGCCACGATAGGCGACGGTCTTGGCCAGGTCGTAGCTCTCGGCCATCCAGCCGCGGAACAGGGCGTCATAGGTCGCCGAGGTCGGCGGGGCCGGTCGCGGATAACGCGCCTCCAGCCGGGCGACGAGGGCGTCGGTGGCGGGGACCACCGGACCCGGCCCGTCGACCACCTCGTCCCAGAATTCGTGCAGGCTGCGCACCCGTCCGCCCGGCGTGGCCCGCACATAGCCGATGGTGCCGGCCCGGTCGGTCTTGAGGAAGCGCCACGAGAAGCCGTGGCCGGCGTGCAGCGGCTGGTGGATGTCGCCGGCGACGTGCAGCACCCAGGCCAGGGCCACGGCGCGGTCGGCGGCCGGGGCGGCGCGATTGGCCAGGGTGGTCATGTTCCGATCGAAGGCCTGGCGGGCCTGGCCGGCGGTGAAGGTCAACACCACTCCGGCCGGCGGCACGAGCTTGACCGCGTAGTGCCAGTCGGGATGGTCGTAGGGGGTGTCGCGGACGTCGTCGGGCCAGCGCGCCAGCCATTCGAACAGCCGGCGGTCGCGGGCCTCGCCCGACAGGCCGGCCAGGCGGGCGTCGAGACGGGCGCGGTCGGGGTGGGCGGCGGCGATCCGCAGCAGCCGCGCCAAGGCCCGCGGATCGTCGCGCTTCAGGTCGTCATAGGCGATGGCGCCGGTGGCCATGTGGCCCTGATTGTCCCAGGCCAGGGCCGCCGCGGGCGGCAGGGCGCAGGCCAGGAGGCTCGCCGCCGCCAGCAGGCGTTGACGCCAAGGTGTCATGCTCGTCTCCCCGGAGCGACGGATCGTTGCGCGCCCGTCGACGCGCGCCGAGGCTGGCGCGGATGCGCGCGGCTGTCCAGCCGTCAGGGCTGGTCGGCGCGGGCCTGTTCCTCGGCGGCGAGGCGGGCGCCGGCCCGCGCCTCGGCCAGGGCGCGGGTGCGGGGGTTGCGCATACGCGCCTTGATCAGATCGACCAGCTCGTAGGGCGGTCCGGCCGCGCCGCCGTCGGTCTTGCGCTTGGCGTGACCGGCGGTGCGCGAGGCCTCGAAGTCGTACCAGCCGCGCAGGGTGGCGCAGAGCGGGACGGGCAGGCGGCTGCCCAGCGCCATCTTGCTGAGGCAGACCACCCGGTCGGGCTGTTGAACCAGCAAGGCGTTCAGCTGGTCGGCGATGGCCTTGTCGGGGATCGGGCCAGGCGGCCGCGGGGTCCTGTCGGGCGCGTCGACCACCACCGCCTCGACCGCCGGCGGCGGCGCGGCGGGCTCGGCTTGCTGCAGCAGCAGGGCGGCGGCGACGATCAGGCTCGACATCGACGGCATCCTTCATCCGGGCCCGAAGGTAGGCCAAAACCGCCCGTCGTCACAACCGGAGAGCGTGCGATCTGGCCGGGCGGCGAAATCGGCGCGATGTGCTATGCTGCGGCGTGGCGCGCACCGGTCCGTAGAGGGCCGCGCGCCGAGAAAAGGCGCGGCCCTGCGGGCTCGCGGCCGGGCGCGCCGCCGCCGGGCCGAACCCGTGGAAGGACCGCCCGGCATTGGGAGGTACAGATGGGTCCCAGAAGCGTACTGGCCGCCGCCGCCGTGGTCATGGCCCTGACCGGGGCGGGCGAGAGCTCGGCCTCCACCCTGGTCATCGGCGGCGGGGCCGCCAAGGACTGTTCGGTCGCCGCCCTCACCGGGCGCTCCGACGAGCGATCGCTGACCACCTGCACCGTCGCCCTCGACACCGAGTCGCTGAGTTTCCGCGATCGCGCCCGCACCTACGTCAATCGCGGCGTGCTGCAGCTGCGGCGCAAGGC
Source organism: Caulobacter sp. (assembly GCA_028291125.1). Classification (GTDB taxonomy): domain Bacteria; phylum Pseudomonadota; class Alphaproteobacteria; order Caulobacterales; family Caulobacteraceae; genus Caulobacter. Next base: position 1,481 of record JAQGIN010000521.1, on the reverse strand, counting down.
CTACGCCCCGGCCCGGCAGGACTTCGACGCCGCCTCCACCCTCGATCCCGATCTCGGCGAGGCCTTCGTCAATCGCGGCGCCGCCTATATCGGCGAGGCGCGCTACAAGGAAGGCCTGCAGCAGATCGATCTTGGCCTCGACCTGGGGGTCAAGGAGCCCGAAAAGGCCTGGTTCAACCGCGGCATCGCCAACGAGGCGCTGGGCGACGTGGCGGCGGCCTATCGCGACTATTCGCGGGCGACCGCCTTAAATCCGGACTGGTCGGCCCCCAAGCTCGAGCTGACGCGTTTCACGGTGAGGTAGCCCGCGCGCCCCGCGCCGGGCCGCGCCCTTGGCTCTGGCGGAGGTGGCGATGACGACGAAACTCCTGACGACGACGGCCTTGGCGGCCGTGCTGGCCGGCGGCCTGGCCGGGCCGGCCCTGGCCCAGCTGAGCCCCGCGGCCATGGGCCAGCTGAACGCCATCCAGCAGCAGCAGGACCTGGCGCGCTTCGACGCCCTGGCCTCCCAGGCCGAGCTGCGCGCCAGCCAGGACCGGCTGCGCACCACCCAGACCCTCGGGACCCTGAACGCCGGCCGCGCCGCGCCCTTGCCACCGCTGGCGACCACGCCGCTGCCGCCGCTGGCGGCCAATCCCGCCGCCGACAATCTGGGCGGCGAGATGGACCGCCTGAACCGCGCCACCGACGGCATCCTGGCCCAGAGCAACGCCCGCGTGCGGGCCATCAAGCCGGCCAGCGGCAACTAGCAACCCACGGAGACGATGCGCATGCAATGGGGAGGCGGACGCCGCTCGGGCAATATCGAGGATCGCCGCGGCCTGGGCGGGGTCGGCCTGGCCGGCGGCGGGATCGGGGCCGTGGTCCTGGCCGCCATCGGCTATTTCGTGTTCGGGATCGATCCCAACACCACCTTGCAGGCCACCCAGGCCCTGCAGGGCCGGGTCGAGCAGCAAGAGGGCGTGCGCGGCCAGGTCAGCGACGCCGACGGCCAGTTCGTCGACGTCATCGAGACCTCCAACGCCGACGTCTGGGGGCCGATCCTGGCCCGCGAGGGCCTGCGCTACACCCCGCCCGCCGCCATGGTGCTGTACGACCAGGCCACGCCGACCGGCTGCGGGACCGGCCAGTCGGCCATGGGGCCGTTCTATTGCCCGGCCGACCATAAGGTCTATCTGGACCTGACCTTCTGGAACGAGCTGTCCAGCCGCTTCGGGGCCAAGGGCGAGTTCGCCCGCGCCTATGTCATCAGCCACGAGATCGGCCACCATATCCAGACCCTGACCGGGGCCTCCGACCAGGCCCAGCGGCTGGGCGCGCGGGGGGCTACGAGCGGCTCGGTGCGGCTGGAGCTGCAGGCCGACTGCTACGCCGGCGTCTGGGCCGCCCACGCGCCCCAGGCCTCGAAGGGCGCGATCGCCATCACCCGGTCCGACATCGAGGACGGCCTGGGCGCGGCGGCGGCGGTCGGCGACGACACC
>JAQGIN010000509.1 GCA_028291125.1 Caulobacter sp. | reverse complement strand
GCGCCTCGGCCACCGCGGCCTTGAAGAGCGCCGCCATGCTCGACAGCGTCACCTATCCGACCATCGGCTTTCAATCGACGCGCGTGGTGGTCACCGGGGCGGCGACGATCGACATCCTCGGCGACCTCACCCTGCACGGCGTCAGCCGGCCGGTGGTGCTGCGGGGGCGTCGAACCGCGACGGCGGATGGGGCGCCCGCCTACGACCTCACCACGACCATCCGGCGTGGCGAATTCGGCGTGCGCGGTTATCGAGGCCTGGTCGGCGACAAGGTGAAGCTGGACATCCACGCGGTGCTGACGCCGACCGATTGATCGGCGGCCGATCAGGCCTCGACGGCCAGGACGCGCACGCCGCGGGCGCGGCCCTCGAGGTCGGTCCAGCGGAAGGCTTCGCCGGCGGTCATGCCGATCAGGGCGGCGCCGACCGGGGTGAGCACCGAGATGCGGTTGTCGTCGATGCTGGCGTCGCGAGGCAGGCTCAGGCGGATCGTCCGGATCTGGCCGTTGGAAAGGTCTTGATAGCCGACGCTCGACCCGATGCGGGCGAAGGGGAGCGGCGCTTCGCCGGGCTCGACGATCAGGGCGCGGGCCATCTCCTCGGCCAGGACGCGGGCGCCGGGCGCGCGGCCGGCGGCATCGGCCAAGTTGGAGAGGATCTCGAAATCGGCCTCGGTCACGTAGATCGTGGGCGGGGCTTGGGTGAAATGGGTTTGGGTGGAAGACGTAGTCATGTTGGCTTTCTGGGTTTTGGCTTGAGCCGCGTCCGCCGCTTCGAAAGGGCGGATCCGAGGGCTCGCTAAGGCCCGCGCCTGTGGCGCGAGCGTTTCGTCCGACGCGGGCTTAAGGAAAAGGACAGGCGCGTTTCGTCAGGACTGAGCGCGGTGTGAGCCGTCGCCGACCGTCTAGCGGTCGATCCTGTGAAGACGAGTCCCGTGGATTTTCAGTGTCGCCCCGAGCTCTGTTTTGCGCTGTGCGCGAACTCGGGGGTCAGAGGCCTGCGATCAGGCGTCCGGCGCGGTTCAATTCACTCGAAAGGATCATGAACTCGCGCATGGTGACTGTAAGATGGGCGCCCAAACCCTCAATGTCAAACGAGGTTCGCGCTCTGGCGGCTAGGGCGTTGAAATCGTGAGGAAAGGAATGGTGGATGCTGCAGGGATTGAACCTGCGACCCCCTCGGTGTGAACGAGGTGCTCTCCCGCTGAGCTAAGCATCCGCCGGGCAAGACCAGGTCGCTTGAGGACCAGTCCGCGAGAGGGACGGGCCTATAGCCCGGTCGCCGGCTGGGGGCAAGGGGCCAAAAGCGCGAGGCAGGCGTCCGGCACCTCTGAAAAGGCGTCGACCAGGATGTCGCCGCCGAGTTCGGCGGGCGCGGTCTCCGAATAGCCGAAGCTGACCACCACATTGGGCACGCCGGCGGCCTGGCCGGCCAGCACGTCGTTGATGCTGTCGCCAACCAGCACGGCCCGGGCCGGATCGCCGCCGACCGCGGCGATGGCGGCCAGCAGGTGGCGCGGATCGGGCTTGGCGGCCGGGGCGCGGTCGGCCCCGACCACGGCGTCGAAATGACGGGTCAGGTCCAGGGCGTCGAGCAGGGCCAGGGACAGGTCGGTGAGCTTGTTGGTGCAGACCACCAGCTTGGCGCCGTCGGCGCGCAGCCGCTCCAGGGCCTCGACCGCGCCGGGGAAGGGCGTGCTCTCGTGGGCGATGCGGCCCAGATAGACGGCGATGAAGCGCTGGACCAGGGCCGGGGCCGCCTCGGCGCTCAGCGGCGCGCCGGCGGCGGCGAAGCCGCGCTCGAGCAGGGCCTTGGCCCCGCGTCCGACCATCAGCCGCACCTCGGCGAAGGGCAGGGCGGGCAGGCCCTCTTCGGCCAGGACGGCGTTGAGCGCCCCGACCAGGTCGGGGGCGGTGTCGACGAGGGTGCCGTCGAGGTCGAAGGCGATGGTGGCGCCGATCAGGACGTGAGGGTCATGCATTGGCTTCGCGTTTCGGCTAAACGCGGGAGGATTGCAATGTCCCCGCGGAGTCGCCGGCCATGTCCACCGCCGCCCATCGGCCCAGAGCCGCCGTCATCCTCGCCGCCGGCCAGGGCACGCGGATGAAGTCGCCGACCCCCAAGGTGCTGCACGCCGTGGCCGGGCGCAGCCTGCTCGACCACGCCATCGACGCCGCCCAAGGCCTGGGCTGCGAGCGGGTGATCGTGGTGGCGGGGACGCACAGCCCGGCCGTCGCCGCCCACGCCAAGGCGCGCCTCGGCGAAGCGGCGGTGGTGATCCAGGATCCGCCGCTAGGCACCGGCCACGCCGTGCTGGCGGCCAAGGCGGCGCTGGCCGATTTCAACGGCGACGTGGTCGTCACCTATGCCGACTGCCCGCTGCTGACCGCCGAGGTCATCGCCCCGCTGTTCGCGCTGCGCGCCGCCGGGACCGATGTGGCGGTGCTGGGCTTCGAGGCCGCCGATCCGGGAGCCTATGGCCGGCTGATCATGGCTCCGGGCCACGTGTTGCTGCGCATCGTCGAGGCCAAGGACGCCGACGACGCCGTCCGGCAGGTCAAGCACTGCAATTCCGGCGTGCTGGCCGCCGACCGAGCCCTGCTGTTCGACCTCTTGGCGCAGGTCGGCAACGACAACGCCAAGGGCGAATACTATCTGACCGACGTGGTCGGCCTAGCCCACGCTCTGGAACTGGTCAGCCGCGTCAGCTTCGCGCCCGAAGCCGCCGTGCAGGGGGTCAATTCCCAGGCCGAGCTGGCCGCCGCCGAGGCCGTCTGGCAGCGCCGCCGCCGCGCCGCCCTGCTGGAGGGCGGGGTGACCATGCCGGCCCCCGACACCGTGCACCTGGCCTGGGACACCCAGATCGCGGCCGGCGTCACCGTCGAGCCCTATGTGGTGTTCGGCCCCGGGGTCAGCATCGCTCCGCGCGCCGTGATCCGCGCCTTCAGCCATCTGGAGGGGGCGAGCGTCGGCGAGGGGGCCCTGATCGGTCCCTATGCGCGGCTGCGGCCCGGCGCCGAGATCGGCGAAGGCGCCCACATCGGCAATTTCGTCGAGGTCAAGAAGGTCAAGGTCGGGGCCGGGGCAAAAGCCAATCACCTCAGCTATCTGGGCGACGGCTCGGTGGGCCCCAAGGCCAATATCGGGGCCGGGACGATCTTTTGTAACTATGACGGCTTCGACAAGTTCGAGACCCATGTCGGGGCCGGGGCCTTCATCGGCTCCAACAGCGCCCTGGTGGCGCCGGTGCGGATTG
>JAQGIN010000507.1 GCA_028291125.1 Caulobacter sp. | reverse complement strand
GCTCCGGTGGTGATGGCGTCGGACCCGCCGGTCGAGGTCACCACATTGGCCCCGCCGCCCGCATTGATGATGTCGGAGCCCAGGCCGGTGATGATGACGTCGACGCCGGAGCCGGTGGTGACGGCGTAGGCCCCGTAGCCGAGGGTGATGGTGTTGCCGCCGTTGCCGGCGGTGATGCTGTTGTTGCCGTCGCCGCCGGTGATGATGTTGACGCCGTCACCGGCGCTGAAGATGTTGTTGCCGCCGCCCAGATTGGTGGTGCCGCCGCCGGCCGGGGCGCCGTTGTCGCCCACCGGCGACACCGTGCTGGGCGTGGTCGGATAGGCGGCGATCAGGTCGACGCCATAGGTCGCCGTGCCATTGATCAAGGCCAGGCTGAACTTGTTCATCGAGGCGGCGTAGATGCCGACGTCGGCCTTCATGCCCTCGGCCATGATGTAGCCGACCACTTCGGCGCGGATGGCGAGGTCACGCTGAGTCTGGGTGGCGAAGTTCTGATTGGCCAGGGCGGTGAAATAGGGCAGGCGGCTGGCGATGTCGGCCTTGGCCGCCGTGGGAGCGTTGGCGTAGGCCGAACCGATGATCTTTTCGTAGGCCGCGTCGACCACTTGGTCGAAGGTCATGGCGCCGTAGGCGGCGGCGAACGCGGTCATGCCCTCGCCGACGACACCGAGATTGCTGGCGAAATTGATGTAACGGTTCTCGAGATTGAAGGCGCTGTAATAGGCGTCGTTCAGATCGGTCAGGTTGACGGTCGAATTGACCAGATACGACATGCCCGCCGCCGACGGCAGGGCGCTGGTGAAGAACTGGTAGCTGAGCGCCGCCACGGCGGTGTCCTGGTCGGCGCCGTTGATGACGAAGGCCCGGGCGGAGATATCCGTCCGAAGACCTGCCTGAGTCTCCAGGGCGACGGCGTCGATCGCCGCCCCCGTCGTGGTGGTTGGCGCCAGGCCGATATGTTCAGCCGTGTAGGCGGCGCGAAGTTGCGCTGATGTGTAAGCCATAGTCGTAGGCCTCGATTTGAGATTGAACGCGGATAACCACCGAACAATGTTGCTGAAAAACAGAATGAGGCGACATTGTGTTCCACTGAACGTTCAATTATTTATCGAGGTCGTGTGGCCAAGCTTTGTAGGATCTAGTGTACGGCTAAGCTTAAACTTGACTGTAGAGCGGGCTCGGAGAGCCTAGCGCAAGCTTGACAAGGTTCGGCGCGGACCTCCAGGAGATCCGCGCCGTTCCGGTCGTATCGTCCGCTAAAGGACGAACAGACTAGGTGATGTCGCTGAACGCCAGGTCGGTGACGCCGGCCATCTTGATGATCGCGGTGATCCCCGTGCCGTCGATGTCCATCGCCAGATAGCCGTCGGCCCCGACGACGCCGAAGTAGTACTGCGTCGTGCCGTTGAGGGCGGCGTCGGCGGCGGCGCTGAAGGCGGCGAGGCTGGCGGCGACCGTCAGCACCTCCTGATAGTTGCCGACCGTGCCGGCGACCGTGAAGTCCAGCTTGTCGGCCCCGGCGATGAAGCCGCCGGCGATGATGTCGGTCACCGAGGTCAGCACCAGGTCGGTGTCGGAATCGGTGTCGCTGAACACATAGAGGTCGGAGCCGGCGGCGCCGTTCAGGGTGTCGACGCCCGCGCCGCCGGTCAGGGTGTCGGCCCCGGTCCCGCCGCTCAGCGTGTCGGCGCCGGTCCCGCCGTTGATGGCGATCGGCGTGGTGTAGCCGCCGGCGTCGAGGGTGACGCCGCCGCCGGCGCTGTTGGTGACGGTGCGAACCCCGCCGGTCATGGCCGTGGCGCCGATGACGACATTAGCGCCGGCCGCCAGGTCGAGGATCTCGACGCCGGTGACGCTGGTGAAGGCGACGTCGGCCAGCAGGCCGCCGACCTTGAGGATGTCGATCCCGGCCCCGGCGGTGATGGTGTCGGTCGAGGCCAGATTGACGCCCATGACGATGATGTCGGCGCCCGTGCCGGTGGTGATGGTGTCGAGACCGCCGCCCGAGGTGATCAGATTGGCGCCGTCGCCGGCGTTGATGGTGTCGTTGCCCGAGCCGGTGGTGATGATGTCGGCGCCCGTGCCGGTGGAGATGGTGTTGTTGCCGTTGCCGGTGGTGATGGTGTTGCCGCCGTTGCCGGCGGTGATGGTGTTGTTGCCGTCGCCGGCGGTGATGATGTTGGCGGCGTCGCCGAAGGAGACGATGTTGTTGCCCGAGCCGAGATTGGTTGTGGTCGCGCCGCCGGTCCCGCCGCCGGGGGCGGTGCCGTCGTCGCCGACCGGTCGCACGGTGGCGGCCGTGGTCGGATAGGTCAGGGTCAGATCGGCGCCGTAGGTGGCCGTGCCATTGAGCAGAGCCAGGCTGAACTTGTTCATCGAGGCGGCGTAGGTCCCGACATCGGCCTTCATGCCTTCACCCATGATGTAGCCGACCACTTCGGCGCGGATCGCCATGTCGCGTTGGACCTGGGAGCCTGTGGCGAAGTTCTGGTTGGCCAGGGCGGTGAAGTAGGCGAGGCGGCCGACGATGTCGGCCTTGGCGGCGGTGGCGTCGACGCCAGCGGCCGCGGCGTAGGTCGCGCCGATGATCTTCTCATAGGCGGCGTCGACCACCTGCGCGAAGCTCATGGCGCCATAGGTGGCGGCGAAGGCCGTCGCGCCCTGGCCGACGACACCGAGGTTGCTGGCGAAGTTGATGTAGCGGTTCTCGAGATTGAAGCTCGCATAATAGGCGTCGTTGAGGTCGGTCGAGTTGGTCGCCGAATTGACCAGGTACGACAGGCCGTTGGCCGTCGGCGCGGCGCCGGTGAAGAACTGGTAGCTGAGGGTGGCGACGGCGGTGTCCTGGTCGGCGCCGTTGATGACGAAGGCCCGGGCCGAGATGTCGGTGCGAGCGCCGGCGGTGGTTTCCAGGGCGACGGCGTCGATCGCGGCGCCGGTCGTGGTGTTTGGCGCGAGGCCCATATGCTCAGCCGAATACGCGGCGCGAAGTTGCGCTGATGTGTAAGTCATGGACCGACCTTGATTTTGAAGGAAAATGCCGGCTTCGCCAGCTGATGTTACAATGAAGCCGGGGCGTGCGGTTTAGTTCCGCTTGTTGTTGTTTATTTATGTTCATGCACGTTCTGGTTTGATTTTTTCGCTATATCCGAAGATCGGCCAATGGCCGAATTTTGACTTTTGCATCCCGGATCTATCCGTCGAATTTTCCGACATCAGTACTGTCGGATATTGTCGCGTCGCTGTCTCGATTGTCTCTGGCGCGGTTCGACGAGGTTTCTTCCGTTCGGCGCATCCGCCCGTCCCGTCGGCGGCGACTAAGCTGTGAACGATCGGGTCGAGCCTCGATCAGTGGGAGACGCGACATGGACTTCTGGGCGAACCACTGGTGGCTGATCTTTCCGATCGGCTGGTTCATCTTCGGCGGCCTGGGCATGTGGTTGAACTATCGCCGCAGCCGCGACGCCATGGACATCATGAAGAGCTACGCCGCCCAGGGTAAGGAGCCGCCGGCCGAGATCCTGCGCGCCGCCAGCGGCGAGGCCGGCCCCGACGAGTGGCGCGGCCGGCCCTGGCGGCGGCACTGCCACGGCGGACCGCTGGGGGAATGGCGCCGGGTGTTCATCTTCGGGGCCTTGGCCACCGGCTTCTGGTTCGCCGCCTGGCAGGGCGGGGGCGGGGCTCAGGAGGGGTTCACCATCGTCGCGGTGATCATGAGCGCCCTGGCGGTCGGCTCGCTGTTCTTCGCGGTCCTGGCCACGGTGTGGAAGGACAAATGACTCATGACGGCCTCGACGCCGAGCTTGTCGAGGCCGCCCAGGCCGGATCCTCGGTGGCGTTCGGCCGCCTGGTCGATCGCCACCAGCGGGCGGTGCGGGCCTTTCTGCGACGGGCCTGCGTCAATCCGGACGAGGCCGACGACCTGGCCCAGGAGGCGTTCATCACCGCCTGGGCGCGGATCGGGCGCTATCGTGGCGAGGCCTCGGTGCGCTCGTGGCTGTGCGGCATCGCCTGGCGCAAATGCGCCACCCGCACCCGTTCGGTGGCCCGGGGCATGCGGCGCGACGCCGTCTTCCTCGAGCTGGAGGATCTGCAGCGCGGCGGCGATCCCGACGCGGCGGCGCGGATCTCGCTCGAGCGGGCCCTGGCCGACTTGCCGATGGAACAGCGGGCGGTGGTGGGACTATGTTTGGCGCAGGACTTTTCGCATTCCGAGGCGGCGGAGGTTCTGGGCCTGCCGCTCGGCACGGTGAAATCCCACGTGGCGCGGGGGCGGGCGCGCCTGGCGGCGGCCCTAGGAGGCGATGATGTCGACTGCTGACCGTTCCGATCTCGACGTCCGTTTGATGCGCCTGTTGGGCGAGGACGGCCTGGCCGAGCGCGATTCCGGCTTCACCCTGGCGGTGATGAACCGCATCGCCCGGCGGCGGATGGTGGTCGACCTGGCCTCGTTGGGGGCCGTCAGCCTGGCGGTCGGCGGCGTCGCCTGGGCGGCCGCGCCCAGCCTGGCCCTGCTGGCCGGCCAGTTCGGCCAGAGCCTGGCCCCGGCCGGCGCCGTGACCATCGTCGCCCTGTCGATCGCCGCCCTGGCGGCCGGCCTGTCGCCCAGCCTGAATCGCATGACGAAAGTTTCATTCTAACGGACGCATCCAAACAGCTCCGCTTATGTCTCTTATCAACAGAGGCCGGCATCCGCGCCGCGCCGCAAGGAGACTAGTTTCATGGAAGGCTTCGCGCTTCTGATCCCGATCTTGGGGATCACCATGCCGTTCCTGATGGTCATCGCCATCGTCGTCATCCCCGCCTATCTGAAGAGCCGCGAGCGTCGCGAGGTCCAGGCCACCATCCGCGCGGCCATCGAAAAGGGCCAGCCGCTGCCCCCCGAGGTCATCGAGGCCTTCGGCCGCGAGGTCAAACCCGCCGTCTCCAGCGCCACGCGGGACCTGCGCAACGGCGTCATCTGGCTGGCGGTCGGCGTCGGCATCATGATCTTCGGCAGCCTGCTGTCGATCAACGAGCATGACGACGTCTATCCGGCGCTCGCCGTCGGGGCCGTCCCCGCCGTGGTCGGCATCGCCCTGCTGGTCCTCGCCCGCCTGAATCCCAACAAGGCCAAGGTCTGAATCGGGAACCGGGGGTTCGAGGGGGACACCCATGGATCAGCCACGCCCGCCCAAGGGTCATGATGTTGAACTGGCCGCCCTGGCGACGATGGGCGACGGCCTCGCCTATGGCGAACTGGTGCGACGGCACGGTTCAGCCGTGCGTGGACTGCTGCGCCGGCTCGGCGCGGAATCGGCCACCGCCGACGACATCGCCCAGGACGCCTTCCTGGTCGGTTTCGAGCAGATCGCCGAATATCGCGGCGAGGGGGCCTTCGGCGGTTGGATCAAGAAGATCGCCGCCCGGCTCTATCTGCGGCGGGCCAAGCGCGAGGCGAGGCTCGTGCTGACCGAAAGCCCCGAGGACGGCGACGACCCGACGGCCCTGGACCAGGCCAAGACCGCCGACCGCCTGGACCTGGACGAGGCGCTCAAGACGCTGTCGAAGGCCGAGCGGCTGTGCGTGTCGCTCTGCTACGGGGCCGACTGGTCGCACAGCGAGGCCGCCGAGGCCTTGAGCATCCCCCTGGGCACGGTCAAATCCCATGTCAAACGTGGTTTGGATAAACTTCGGGCGCGCCTCACCCCGCCCACCGACTCCGCGAGGAGAGAGGCCCATGGCTGAGTTCGATTTCGACGCGCACCTGTCCCGGCTCTACGCCGAACCGCCGCCCTTCCAGGACGCCGAACGCTTCGCGACCCAGGTCGGGGCCCGCCTCGACCGGGGCTGGGCCATCCGCCGTCTGCTGATCGGCGCGGCCGGGGTGGTCGCCGGCCTGATCGCCGCGGCCCAGATCGTCGGGGCGCGCTTCGCCGCCGACGTGCAGTCGGTGTCGAAGGAGGGCATGGCCAGCCTCAATCACGAAATGGCCCAGGGCATGGATCGGCTGAGCCAGGTGATGACCACCCCGGCCAGCGCCGAGACCCTGTGGCTGGCGGCCGCCCTGGCGGCGGTGGCCCTGGCTTTCGGCATGACGCGGGCGATGGAAGAGTTCTAGGGTGCGGCTCCCCTAGGCCACGCTGGAGCCCGCCCTGTCCGCCCAACGCCAAGACACCGTCCGCCGGCTGTCCGCCCCCGATATCGCCAGCCGCAAGGGCGGCGAGCCGATCGTCTGCCTGACCGCCTACACCGCCCCGGTGGCCGCCGCCCTCGACGAGGTCTGCGACCTGCTGCTGGTCGGGGATTCGCTGGGCATGGTGGTGCACGGCCTGCCCAACACCGTCGGGGTGACCCTGGAGATGATGATCCTGCACGGCCAGGCGGTGATGCGCGGCTCGCGCCGGGCGATGGTGGTCATCGACATGCCGTTCGGCTCGTACGAAGGCTCGCCCGAGGTCGCCTACGCCAACGCCGCCCGGATCATGAAGGAGACCGGGGCCCAGGGCGTGAAGGTCGAGAGCGGCCCCACCGTGCCGGCCACCATCGACTACATGGTCAAGCGCGGCATCCCGGTGATGGGCCATGTCGGCCTGCGCCCGCAGGCGGTGCTGGTCGACGGCGGCTTCAAGGCCAAGGGCCGCGATGCGGCCGGCCGGGCGCTGATCCTGGAGGAGGCGAGGGCGACCGCACAGGCCGGGGCCTTCGCGGTGGTGGTCGAGGGCGTCGCCGAGCCGCTGGCCCGCGACATCACCGCCGCCATCGCCCCGCCGACCATCGGCATCGGCGCCTCGGCCGGCTGCGACGGCCAGATCCTGGTCACCGACGACATGCTGGGCCTGTTCGACTGGACGCCGAAGTTCGTCCGCCGCTACGCCGATCTCAAGGGCGAGATCGTCCGCGCCGCCACCGCCTATGCCGACGACGTCCGGACCCGCCGCTTTCCCGGTGAGGCCGAGACCTATTTCGCCAAGCCCGCCGTCACGAAGGACGATTGATCGCGTCGGCCGTGCGCCGTTGCGGGCGGCCCTGACACGCTATAGGTTCGCCGCCGCGACGCGCGTTCGAGGCCGGTGACATCCGGCGGCGAGGCGGTCCATGTTTGAAACCCCAGCGCCTCGCGGGCGGCGGCCACGATTTCGCCGCCTGAAAGCGCGCTAAAGGCGCTGTCCGCGCCTTTTTCGGAGCCCCGTTCGTGGTCGATGTGTTTGACGAGGTCGAAGAGCAGCTTCGCTCCGACCGTTACAAGACCCTCGCGCTGAAGTCCTTGCCGTGGGTCGGCGGGCTGGTGGTCGTGGCGCTGATCGGCGTCGGCGGCTACTGGGGCTACAACGAATACCAGACCTCGAAGGCGGCCAAGTCGTCCGAGGCCTATCAGGTGGCGCTCGACACCTTCAACCGCGACGGCTCGGCCAAGGCCGCGCCGGCCTTCGAGGCCCTGAGCAAGGACGCCGCCCCGGCCTACAAGGCCCTGGCCCTGATGCAGCTGGGCGGCATCCGCCTGGACGAGCGCCGGGTGTCCGACGCGGTGCGCTATTTCGACGAAGCGGCCAAGCTTTCGCCCGATCCGGTGATGGGCGATCTGGCCCGCCTCAAATCCGCCTTCGCGCTCATGGACACGGCTCCCTACAAGGATGTCGAGGCGAGGCTGACCCCATTGACCGGCGAGAAGAGCCCCTATCGCGTGCAGGCCAAGGAAGCCCTGGCCTTCGCCAAGCTGCAGGCCGGCGACCTGAAGGGCGCCCGTGACGACTTCGCCGTGCTCACCCTGCTCGGCGAATCGTCCGACGAGGTCCGCCAGCGGGCCCGCGGGGCGATGGAGCTGATCGATTCCGGCTCGGCCAAGGTGCTGCCGGCGACGATCAAGGCCGCCCTGGCCCTGCCGCCGCCCATCCAACTCGCGCCCGGCCAATTGCCGCCGGGCCTGCAATCGGCGCCGAACGGCGCCCCCGCCCAATGAGCCGCCGACCCATGAAGCTGAAGCGTTCCCTGATCCTGGCGGCGCTGCTGTCGACCGCCGTGGCGGCGACGGGCTGCTCGACGATCTCCAAGCTCAATCCGTTCGACAAGAAGGGCGGCAACAAGAGCATCGCCACCGAGGGTCAGCGGATCTCGGTCATCGCCTTCGACCAGAAGGTCGAGCCGGCCGACGCCCTGAAGGGCACGGACTTCTTCCTGCCGCCGGCCGCCGAGCAGGCCGACTGGAAGCTGCCCGGGTCCAATCCCGAGCAGTCGGTCGAGCACGTCATCGCCGCCCCCGACTTCCAGGTCGCCTGGAAGAAGGGCTTCGGCCAGAAGGGCAACCGCACCTTCCACATCACCGCCCCGCCGGTCTCGGCCGACGGCCGCATCTTCGTGATGGACGGGGATTCCACCGTCGTGGCCCTCGACGCCAAGAGCGGCTCGACCATCTGGCGCAAGACCGTGCGCCAGGAGGTCAAGGGCGGCAACGGCTTCCGCGTGTTGGGCGTCGGCTTCGGCGGCGGCGGTCGCGGCGATCGCCTCGGCTTCGGCGGCGGCCTGGCCGTGGCCGACGGCAAGGTCTACGTCTCCTCCGGCTTCCGCTTCGTGGCCCAACTCGACGCCGCCACCGGGGCCGAGGGCTGGCGCCAGGCCGTCAGCACGCCGATCCACGCCGCCCCCACCGTCGCCGACGGCCGGCTGTTCGTGGTCTCCACAGACAACGAACTGCTGACCTTCAACGCCGCCACCGGCGTGCCCGGCTGGACCTATCAGGCCCTGATCGAGCCGGCCCGCATCCTGGCCGCCTCGAGCCCGGCGGTCAGCGGCGACACCGTGGTCGCCGGCTTCGCCTCCGGCGAACTGGTGGCCCTGCGCGCCGCCAACGGCAACGACCTGTGGAGCGAGGCGCTGTCCCGCGCCAGCCGCACCAACGCCCTGTCGGAAATCCGCGACATCGCCGGTCGGCCGATCATCTACAAGGGCGACGTGTTCGCCGTCAGCCATTCGGGGGTGTTCGCCGCCACCGACCTGCGCACCGGCCAGGCCCGCTGGAGCCTGCCGGTCACCGCCATCACCACCCCCTGGGCGGCCGGCGACGTGGTCTATGTGGTCGACAAGGCCGGCCAGGTGATCTGCGTGTCGCGCGAGGCCGGCCAGGTCTACTGGATCCGCGACCTCAACCAGACCGACAAGCTGAGCAAGCGCCAGAAGAAGAAGCGGGCCAAGCATCCGCTGCTGTGGTCCAGCCCGGTGCTGGCTTCGGACCGCCTGATCACCATGTCGAGCGAGGGCGAGGCCGTGGCGCTGAACCCCAAGACCGGCGAGGTCCTCAAGACCCTGAAGGTCGGCGGCCCGGTGCTGATCGGCCCGATCGCCTTCGGCGGCATGGTCTATGCGGTGACCGACGACGCCCAGGTGATCGCCATCCGCTAGCGAGAAGCCATCATCCCGCTTTCGCGGCGATGCTGAAGAGCGTAGAAGCGCGCTCCGCCTATCCAGGCTCCTAGAACGTCCCGAAGCCCGGGTCGGCGCAAGCCGGCCCCGGCGCGCGCTTTGCGGGGACGGCAGAAATCGACTACTCAAGCCCATGCCTTTGAAACTCGCCATCGTCGGTCGCCCCAATGTGGGCAAGTCCACGCTGTTCAACCGTCTGGCCGGCCGCCGCCTGGCCCTGGTCGACGATCAGCCGGGGGTGACCCGCGACCGCCGCTTCGCTTTTGGCCGCCTGGGCGACTTCGATCTGGAGCTGATCGACACCGCCGGCTTCGAGGACGTCACCGACGAGAGCCTGGAGGCGCGGATGCGCGCCCAGACCGAACTGGCGGTCGAGGAGGCCGATGTCTGCCTGTTCGTGTTCGACGCCCGCGAGGGGGTCACCGCCCTGGACCGCACCTTCGCCGACCTGCTGCGCCGCCGCGGCAAGCCGGTGATCGTCGGGGCCAACAAGGCCGAGGGCAAGGCCGGCGACGCCGGGGCCATCGAGGCCTACCAGCTGGGCCTGGGCGAGCCGATCCACATGTCGGGCGAGCACGGCGAGGGCATGGCCGAGCTATACGCCGCCCTGTTGGCCGCGGTTCCCGAGGAGCTGCAGACCGAGCAGGAGGAGTTCGACGAGAACAAGCCGATCAAGATCGCCATCGTCGGTCGCCCCAACGCCGGCAAGTCGACCCTGATTAACAAGCTGATCGGCGAGCAGCGGCTGCTGACCGGCCCCGAGGCCGGCATCACCCGCGACTCGATCTCGGTCGACTGGGTGTGGGACGGCAAACGGGTCAAGCTGGTCGACACCGCCGGCCTGCGCCGCAAGGCCCGGGTCAACGAGAAGCTGGAAAAGCTGTCGACCCAGGACACCATCCGCTCGATCACCTTCGCTGAGGTGGTGCTCTTGGTGATGGACGCCACCCACCCGTTCGAGACCCAGGACCTGCAGATCGCCGACCTGACCGAGCGCGAAGGTCGCTGCCTGGTGTTCGTGCTGGCCAAGTGGGACCTAGTCGACGACCAGGCCGAGACCCTGAAGAATTTCCGCGAGCACGCCGAGCGCATGCTGCCGCAGCTGCGCGGCGCGCCGGTGGTGGCCTTGTCGGGCGAGACCGGCAAGGGCATCGACAAGCTGATGCCAGCGGTGCTGAAGACCCATCGCGACTGGTCGACCAAGGTCAAGACCCGCGACCTCAACGACTGGCTGCAGATGGCCATGCAGCGCCACGCGCCGCCGTCGGTGGCCGGCAAGCGGATCAAGCCCAAGTACATGGCGCAGATCAAGGCGCGGCCGCCGACCTTCGTGCTGTTCTCCAGCCGCGCCGACCAGATGCCCGAGCAGTACCGCCGCTATCTGGTCAACAGCCTGCGCGAAAGCTTCGACCTGCCGGGCGTGCCGCTGCGCATCACCCTGAAGTCCGGGGCCAACCCCTATGCCGACGGCGAGGCCAAGGGCCACTCGGGCCGCGGCAAGCGCGAATACGAGCGCAAGGAGCGCGAAGAGGCCCGCATCAAGGCCTCGCGCAACACCGTCAAGAAATCCAAGCGCCTGGCCGAGGAAGCCGCCGTCGCCGCCGACAAGGTCGAGGCCGCCGCGGTCAAGGCCGAGGTCGCCGTCGCCAAGGCGGCGGTCAAGGCCGTCAAGCGGCTCGGCCCGACCAGCGGGGCCGCGCCGGCCGCGCCGGTCGGACCCGCGCCCGAGCCGGGCAAGGCGGCGGTCAAGTCGGTGAAGAAGATGGGCCCGCGCTCCTCGGCCCGCACCGCGCCCAGCTACAAGGTCGGGACCAAGGTGGCCGGCGGCAAGGCGACCGGCCCCAAGACCTTCGGCGGCAAGCCGACGGGCGGCAAGGGCGGCAAGCCCACGGGGCCGAAGCCGGGGAGCCGTAGCGGCCCGATCCTGGTGCGCGGGAATAAGCCGTCCAAGCCCAAGGGGCGGTAGCGGCGCCTTGCGTCCTTCGAGGCTCGCCACCTCAGGATGAGGACGACTGTGCTGAATTCCTCATCCTGAGGCGCCGCGAAGCGGCCTCGAAGGACGCAGGGCTTCGGCCGCTAGACCGCCGCCGCCCAGTCCTTGAACCTCACCACCCCGGCCGGCGGCAGGCGGTCCTGGCGGGCCAGGTCGAGGATCAGCGGTACGATCGCCTCGGGGGCCGGCAGGCTCTGCGGATCCTCGCCCGGAAAGGCCCCGGCGCGCATGCGGGTGCGCATGGCGCCGGGATCGACGCACAGGGCCCGCACGGTGGTGTTCTCCATCTCGTCGTTATAGCAGCCGACGATGGCCTCCAGCCCGGCCTTGGAGGCGGCGTAGCCGCCCCAGAAGGCCTTGTGGGTCTGGGCGACGCTGCTGGTCAGGAAGATCGCCCGGCCGGCGTGCGAGGCGCGCAGCAGCGGATCCATGCCGCGGATCAGCCGCCAATTGGCGGTGAGGTTGGTGGCCATCAGCATGTCCCAGGCCTTGGGGTCGAGATGGCTGACCGGGGTCAGGGCCCCGAGAACGCCCGCCGCCCCGACCAGGATGTCGAGCTTGCCCCAGCGGGCGTGGATCGCCGCGCCCAGCTGGTCGACGCCGTCCGGCTCCTTGAGGTCGAGAGGGACCAGGGTGGCGTGCTCGCCGGTGGCGGCGAACACCGCGTCGTCGAGGGCTTCCAGAGCCCCCTGGGTGCGGCCGACGGCGATGACATGGGCCCCGGCCTGAGCCAGGCCCAGGGCGCAGGCCTCGCCGATGCCGCGGGTGGCGCCGGTGACCAGGGCGATGCGGCCGGCGAGGGGCTTAGCTGAAGAATCCATGCGGACTTCTAGTGCGGGAGGGCGCGGCAGGGAATCGCAACTTTGCCGGCGCGCGCGCTTCTTCGTCTGGCGCCGCCTTCTCGCCGGTCCGTCACCGCGGATCCGGCGAGATCAACCGAGCCGAAAGCGGTCGTTCCTAGCGTGACGCCGACGACTGGGGCAGGGCGGCGAGGTCGGCCTGCAGCTTGGCCAGGTCCTTGTCGGTGATCGCGCCGCCGAACTTCGGCGCCACCCCGCGAAGGCTCTCGTGCTTGAACTTGTCGTACATCGGATGGGTGGTCAGGCCCGGAATGTCGGCGTCGAGCGCCGCCTTGGCCGTCGGCGTGGCGACGAGCGTCTCGATGGGCGTGTCGATGCTCAGGGTCTGGCTCGGCCCCGGAGAGGTGGCGGCCGGCGGCGGCGAAAGCGGCGCGGACTGCGCCAAAGCCGCGTTTCCGCCAATCAAAGCCAGAATGGCGACAGCCGCGACGTGACGAAGGGTCGGCATGGGATCTCTCTCAAAACAGCGCCGCGGCACGATCAGGCTGGATGACGCCGATCCGAGCGCGCGACCGCCCGACGAAACCCGAGATATCACCGTTCGCCAACCTACGCCATTTCACCAAGGCGCGCCGCCGCCAGACGTGCTCAATTTCTGAGCGCCGAACGATCCGAACGTCCGCGCGCCCGGCAACTTCCGCGACGGTGAATGCCGGACGTCGCTCGTAGTTAGGACACAGGCGCTGCCGCCGCGGCGGCCGCCGCCCGGCCCTTGGCGGCGTAGCGCTGGGCGATGATCGAGCAGGCCATCAGCTGGATCTGGTGGAACAGCATCAGCGGCAGCACCAGCACCCCGACCGTGGCGGCCGGGAACAGGATGCCGGCCATCGGCACGCCGGTGGCCAAGCTCTTCTTCGATCCGCAAAAGGCGATGGCGATCTCGTCGGGCTTGGAGAAGCCCATGGCCCGGGCCCCGAACACCGTCAGGGTCAGGACGATGGCCAGCAGCACCACGCAGACGGCCAGCAGGGCCAGCAGCTGCGGGG
>JAQGIN010000473.1 GCA_028291125.1 Caulobacter sp. | reverse complement strand
GGCGACCCGGCCTTCGAGTTCGCCGCTCAGGGCCGCGCCGACCGGATGGGTGTCGGTGCGGATGTCGTCGCGGACCGCGGCCTTGATGGCGTCGATATGGGCGTCGACCAGGAACATCGGGGCCTGCAGCCGGGTGTCGGGATCGTCGATCAGCCGGCACAGCGAGGCGGCCAGGCGGGTGACCAGCGGGAACTCGTAGGTGGCGCCCAGGCCCTTGAGGTCGTGGGCGCACAGATAGAGGTGCTCGCCGGTCTGGACGGTGTGGCCCTCGACCCGGACCCGCTGGCGGGCGGCGTCGAGCTTGGTGATTTCGTCTTGCAGCCATTGGGCGAAATTGCCCGACAGGCTCTTCAGCGCGGCCTCGGCCTTGGCGATGGCGGCCATGTCGATGCCGCCACGACCGCCGACCTTGAGCTTCAAAGTGTTCGGCACCTGGATCACCTCGGCCGCGGTCTTGTTGGTCACGATCGCATCCTCACCCACGGGTAGGCATGACCGGTACCATGGCAGGCGTTAACATTAGGTGAGACAGAGATTTCGCCCGAAAGCTCGGGGTCGCAAGCTCAGCCAAGTCTAGTTCAAGCCGAGAACTGTTCGGTCAGCACCCGTTCCTCAAGGCTGCGGCCGGCGTCGAATAGCATCGCCAGGCTGGTGTCGCGATCCTCGGAGACATGCACCTCGACCACGTCGCGGACCTCGAAATTGTCAGCCACGGCGCTGACCGGGCGCTTGTCGGCCTCCAGCACCTCGAAGGTCACCCGCGCCGACTGCGGCAACAGCGCCCCGCGCCAGCGCCGCGGGCGGAAGGCGCTGATCGGGGTCAGGGCCAGGACGCGGGCGTCGATGGGGATGATCGGGCCGTGGGCCGACAGGTTGTAGGCGGTCGAGCCGGCCGGGGTGGCCAGCAGGGCCCCGTCGCAGACCAGCTCGCCCATCCGCACCTTGCCGTCGATGGAGATCCGCAGCTTGGCGGTCTGGCGGGTCTGGCGCAGCAGCGACACCTCGTTGATGGCCAGGGCCCGGTGCTGCTGGCGGCGGGCGTCGATGGCGACCATGGCCAGCGGATGGATCACCGCCCGCTCGGCGGCGTTGATCCGCTCCAGCAGGTCGTCCTCGCTATATTCGTTCATCAGAAAGCCGACCGAGCCACGGTTCATGCCGTAGATCGGCCGCTGGGCGCCCATACAGGCGTGCAGGGTCTCCAGCATGAAGCCGTCGCCGCCGAGGGCGACGATGACCTGGGCGGCGGCCGGCCCGGCGTCGCCATAGCGGGCGGCCAGCCGCGCCTTGGCCTCCTCGGCCTCGGGGCGGTCGCTGGCCACGAACGTCAGGCGCGTCACGAAGGGCTCTGGCTGAAACATCGATTTCCAAGTGGCGGCAAGGGGTGGACGTTGTCAAACCACGCCGACGGCCTGCCGGAAAGCCTTGCCGGCGATGGCGGGGGCGAAGGGGCCGAAGGCCCCGGCGGCGCGGCGCGCGGCCTCGGCCCCGCCGCCGGGCCGATCGTCGTTCAGCCGGCGCACATGCTCGAGGATGGTGGGGAAGACGCTGCGGTCGATGCCGATCGCCGAACAGGCCAAGGCCAGGAGTTCGGGGCGGTCGCTGTCGAGGGCCCGGCGCACCTGCTCGGGCTCGAACTCGCCCAGCCGCGACAGGGCGGTGATGAACAGCGGCAGCCGGCCCTCGCGCAGCACCCGCAGCAGATAGCCGGGACGCAGCTGGCCGGCGGCGTCGAGCTTCTCGACCAGGCCCTGCTCCATCGCCGCCTGGGCCTCGGGCGATTCGACCGG
The DNA here is from genome assembly GCA_028291125.1 of Caulobacter sp. Classification (GTDB taxonomy): domain Bacteria; phylum Pseudomonadota; class Alphaproteobacteria; order Caulobacterales; family Caulobacteraceae; genus Caulobacter. Next base: position 1,444 of record JAQGIN010000473.1, on the reverse strand, counting down.
GCCGGGCGGGGCGGGGACGACGCCCTCGTGAACCTCGCGCAGGGCCTCGCCCAGGGCGGCGGTCATGGCGTCGGGATCGAAATTGAAACGGGCGACCAGGGCCTCGCGCAGGGCCCTGCCGACCAGTTGATAGAGCTGCTCGGCCAGTTCGCTCGACAGCCGGGGATGGCGGGCCAAGGGGGAGCGCAGGGCGACCACGGCGCCGGCCTGGTCGATCAGTCGGCGCAGGCCGTCCTGGGAGATGTCGGCGGTCTCGTTGGCCGCCAGGGCGGTGAGCACGGCCGGCTCGCCGCGCGACAGGATCGCCTCGATCACCGGGGCCGACAGGTGCGGGCGGCGGGCGACGGCGATCTGGTGCTCCAGCGTCGCCTCGACCAGCAGGCGGATCAGGTCGTGGTCGCGCAGTACCGGGCTCTGGGCGATGATCGGACGGGCGATCTCGATGTCGTCCAGCGCCAGGATGTGGATCAGGGCGGTGGGGGCCCAGCCGGCGGCGGCCAGGCGCTCGGACAGCCGGTGGCGGATGTCGTGCTCGGCCTCGACCACCAGGCGCATGAAGATCGAATCGAGCAGGGCCTGGACCTCGGGGGCCGTGGCCTCGCCGCGCGCCTCGGCCGCCTCGCACAGGTCGACGACGCCGTCGAGCAGACGTTGGCGGTCGCCCGGCTCGCGGCTGCGAGCCAGCGCCAGCAGCGCGGCGGTCTGGACGGACTGGCTCAACCGCGTCCTCGAATCCTGGTCTCTGGGGATGACCCTGACCCCGGCGGGTGAAAACATGCTTAAAGATTCGCCAAGGTGTCGAACCGAGGTCCGAGGCGGAGAAGCGGGAAATCCATGGGCGAACCTTTGATCCTGGCCTTGGACCAAGGCACCACCAGCACCCGAGCGATCCTGTTCGACGCCGGCGGCAAGCCGCTGGCCGACGCCACCCGGCCGCTGCGCCAGAGCTATCCGGCCGACGGCTGGGTCGAGCACGACGGCGAGGAGATCTTCGCCGCCTGCGTGGCCGTGCTGCGCGAGGCGATGGAAAAATCCGGCCGCGACCTCGCCGACCTGGCGGCCATCGGCGTCACCAATCAGCGCGAGACGGTGGTGATCTGGGACAAGGCCACCGGCCGGCCGATCCATCCGGCCATCGTCTGGCAGGACCGGCGCACGGCCGACGTTTGCGAGCGGTTGCGGGGCGAGGGCGTCGAGGCCCAGGTCACCGCCGTCACCGGCCTGCTGCTCGATCCCTATTTCTCGGCCACCAAGATCGCCTGGCTGCTCGACCGCGTGCCCGGCGCGCGGCGGCGGGCCGAGGCGGGCGAACTGCTCTGCGGCACCATGGACAGCTGGGTGATCTGGCGGCTGACCGGCGGCGACAAGCACGTCACCGACGCCACCAACGCCTCGCGCACCCTGCTGTTCGACATCGAGGCCCAGGCCTGGTCGGACGAGATGC
>JAQGIN010000367.1 GCA_028291125.1 Caulobacter sp. | reverse complement strand
TCGACCGGCTGTGGACCGATCTGCTGGACGGCGCGCCCGAGACCGGCGCCACCCTGGAGGTGCTGGGCCGCAAGCTCCACCTGCCGCGGGCGGTCGGCGGGATGGTGCGGGCCTCGTTCGCCAGCCTCTGTCTGCAGGCTCTGGGGCCGCAAGACTATCTGGCCTTGGCCGAGCGCTTTCACACCGTGTTCCTCGAAGACGTGCCGCGGCTGACCCCGGACCGCCGCGACGCCGCCAAGCGCTTCAACACTCTGATCGACGCGCTGTACGAGGCCGACGCCAAGCTGGTGGCTCTGGCCGCCAGCGAGCCGGAGGCCCTATATCCGCAGGGCGACGGGTCGTTCGAGTTCGAGCGCACGGTGTCGCGCCTACAGGAGATGCGCTCGGCCGACTATGTGGCGCGGGTCCGCGACTAGACTCTTTGAATTTGCGCATTTTCTTCACGCGAACCGGCGACCACTTCGCTCGAAAATGCTTCAGTCCCGTTCTAACGGCACGGAGAACCGGCAGCTGAAGCCCTCGGGCTGGTAGTCGAGGCTGATCTCGCCGCCCAGCTCGCCGGACAGGGTGCGCTCGATCAGCCGCGAGCCAAAGCCGCGGCGGCGGGGCGCGGCCACCGGCGGGCCGTCGCGCTCGCGCCAGTCGAGCCGCAGCCGGCCGTCGTCCACCCGCCAGTCCAGGGCCAGCCGGCCGTCGGTGGACAGGGCCCCGTACTTGGCGGCGTTGGTGGCCAGTTCGTGGAACACCAGGCCGAGCGCCAGGGCCATGCGGGCGGGAAGATGCACGTCGGGCCCGCGCAACTCGATCCGTTCGACCCCGTGGGGCGACAGCTCCTGATCGAGGATCTGCCGCAGGCCCGCGCCCCGCCAGCGGCCGTCGGTCAGGGCGTTGTGGGTCTGGGACAGGGCCAGCAGCCGGGCCTCGAAGGCCTGGGCGAACTGGGTGGGCGAGGTCGCGCCGCGCAGGGTCTGCTGGGCGATGGCCTGGACGGTGGCGAGGGTGTTCTTGACCCGGTGGTTCAGCTCGTCGAGCAGCAGCCGCTGCTGGTCCTCGGCCCGGACCCGGTCGGTGATGTCCGAGCCCTCGACGAACACTCCCGACACCGAGCCGTCGGGCTCGATGATCGGCTGATAGATGAAGTCGAGATAGCGCTCCTCCAGCGGCGCGCCCGGCGCGCGCTGCAGGCGGACCTTGACGCCGCGGCCGACGAAGGCCTCGGCCGAGGCCACCACCTGGTTCATCAGGGCCAGAAAACCCTGCTCCACGACCTCGGGCAGGGCGTCGCGCAGCGACAGGCCGACGACGTCGCGGTGGCCGACCAGCTGCAGATAGGCGTTGTTGGCCAGCTCGAACACGTGGTCGGGGCCGCGCAGCACGGCCATCAGCCCCGGGGCCTGCATGACCAGGCGGCGCAACTGGGCGCTCTGGGCCTGCACCGTCTCGGCCCGCCGCAGCACGTCGTCGCCGAGCATGGTGGCGGCGGCGGGGGCGCCGAAGGCGGCGTCCTTCAGGCGCTGGATCTCGGTGACGTCTTGGGTGTGCTGCAGGATGAACAGGGTCTGGCCGTTCGAGCCGGGGATCGGGGTGTGGGTGGCGCTCCAGATCCGGTCCTCGAAGCCGCCGCCGAGCGCCTTGGGCCGCTCGATGGCGTAGCGGATCAGCGGCAGGACGTCGACGACGCCGAGGTCGCGGGCCCGCAGCAGCGACTCCTCCAGCAGGCGGCGGCTCTCGCCGTCCGACGGAAAGGCCTCGAACAGGCTGACGCCCAGCAGCTCCTCGCGGGTGCGTGACAGGGAGCGCAGATAGGCCTGGTTCATGGCGGCGTAGCGCAGGTCGCGATCCAGCATCATGTACGGGGTCGGGATGCGATCGAAGACCTGCTGGAAATCGATGACGCCGTTCATCTGTTAATCATCCCCCCAGCCCCGCGGGCTATAATGTCAGCTTGAGCGTTACGGTTCCGGATGTGCGCTCGCCACTCGAATGCGAACGTTTCGCAAACAAGGCGGTTTCGTTGACACCCTCCGCGCCGCGCTTAAAAGCATCCCGCAACGCACAAAGGCTGACAGGGTTGGACGTTCTATGAGCGACACGAGCAGGGGTCTGCCGCCCCGCCCGCTGTCGCCGCACCTTTCGGTGTGGCGCTGGCATATCACCATGGCCTGCTCGATCCTGCATCGAGGCTGCCTGATGGCGCTCTATGTCGGGGCGCTGGTCCTGGTCGGCTGGACCCTGGCCCTGGCCTCGGGCCCGGACGCCTACGCCACCTATGCCGGCCTGCTGACCTCGCCGCTCGGCCGCCTGGTGCTGTTCGGCCTGACCTTCGCCCTGTTCTTCAATCTCGCCTACAGCGTCCGCCAGGCCTTCTGGGACGCGGGCCACGGCTTCATGCCCAAGACCGCCGACATGACCGGCGCCGCCGCCATCGCCTTCGCCGCCGTGGCCACCGTGGTGGTCTGGGTGATCGCCGCCTTCACCGGAGCGCTCTGATCATGGCCGAGTCCGCTTCCGCCCGTTACCGCACCGCCCTGGGCCGAGCCCGCGGCCTGGGCTCCTCGCACCACGGCGTCGGCCACTTCATCACCGAGCGGGTCAGCGCCCTGGCCCTGATCCCGCTGGTGGCGTGGGGGGTGTTCGCCGCCCTGCGCCTGGCCGGGACCGACATCCACGGCGCCAGCGCCTGGGTGGGCCAGCCGCTCAACGCCGTGCTGCTGAGCCTGCTGATCGTCGCCGCCTTCATCCATCTGCGGCTGGCGATCCAGACCGTGGTCGAGGACTACGTCTACGGCTTCGTCGCCAAGACCACCCTCCTCGTCCTCAATGTTTTCGTCTGCGTCCTGGGCGGCGCCGCGGGGGTCTTCGCGATCCTCAAGGTCGCCCTCATCGGAGCCCTCTGATGTCGGCCTACAAGTTCATCGACCACAAGTTCGACGTCGTCGTCGTCGGGGCCGGCGGTTCGGGCCTGCGCGCCGCGCTCGGCTGCGCCCAGGCCGGCCTGAAGACCGCCTGCGTCACCAAGGTGTTCCCGACCCGCTCGCACACCGTCGCCGCCCAGGGCGGCATCTCGGCCAGCTTGGGAAACATGAGCCCGGACGACTGGCGTTGGCACATGTACGACACCGTCAAGGGCTCGGACTGGCTGGGCGACCAGGACGCCATCGAGTACCTGACCCGCAACGCCCCGGCGGCGGTCTATGAACTCGAGCACTGGGGCGTGCCGTTCTCGCGCACCGCCGAGGGCAAGATCTATCAGCGCGCCTTCGGCGGCATGACCAAGAACTACGGCGACGGCCCGATCCAGCGCACCTGCGCGGCGGCCGACCGCACCGGTCACGCCATGCTGCACACGATGTATGGCCAGTCCCTGGCCCACGACACCGAGTTCTTCATCGAGTACTTCGCCCTCGACCTGATCATGGAGGACGGCGTCTGCCGCGGCATCACCGCCTGGAAGCTGGACGACGGCACCCTGCATCGCTTCCAGGCCCAGATGGTGATCCTGGCCACCGGCGGTTACGGCCGCGCCTATTTCTCGGCCACCAGCGCCCACACCTGCACCGGCGACGGCAACGCCATGGCCCTGCGCGCCGGCCTGCCGCTGCAGGACATGGAGTTCGTGCAGTTCCACCCGACCGGCATCTACGGCGCTGGCTGCCTGATCACCGAGGGCGCCCGCGGCGAGGGCGGCTATCTGACCAATTCCGAGGGCGAGCGCTTCATGGAGCGCTACGCTCCGTCGGTGAAGGACCTGGCCCCGCGCGACATGGTCAGCCGGGCCATGACCATCGAGATCCGCGAAGGCCGCGGGGTGGGTCCCAACAAGGACCACATCAACCTGCACCTCGACCACCTGGATCCGAAGATCCTGCACGAGCGCCTGCCGGGGATCTCGGAGACCGCCAAGGTGTTCGCCGGCGTCGACGTCACCAAGCAGCCGATCCCGGTGCTGCCGACCGTGCACTACAACATGGGAGGCATCCCCACGAACTATCACGGCGAGGTGGTGACCAAGGCCGGGACCAATCCCGACCAGATCGTTCCGGGCCTGATGGCGGTGGGCGAGGCGGCTTGCGTCAGCGTCCACGGCGCCAACCGCCTGGGCTCCAACAGCCTGATCGACCTGGTGGTGTTCGGCCGCGCCGCGGCCCTGCGCTGCGCCGAGATCCTCACGCCCATGGCCACCCAGCCCGAGCTGAAGGACAGCATGACCGACGGCCACCTGGCCCGCTTCGACCGCTTCCGCAACGCCGCGGGCGGCGTCACCACCGCCTCGCTGCGGCTGGAGATGCAAAAGGCCATGCAGGAGGACGCGGCGGTGTTCCGCACCGGCGAGAGCCTGAAGAGCGGCGTCAAGCGCCTGCAGGCGGTGTGGGACAAGAAGGCCGACATCAAGGTCACCGACCGCGGGCTGGTGTGGAACACCGACCTGATGGAGACCCTGGAGTTCGACAACCTGATCGGCCAGGCGGTGGTGACGGTGACCGGGGCGGTCAACCGCACCGAAAGCCGCGGCGCCCACGCCCGCGAGGACTTCTCCGACCGCGACGACAAGGGCTGGATGAAGCACACCCTGACCTGGCTCGACGCCACCACCGGCAAGGTGAAGATCGATTACCGCCCGGTGCACAGCTACACCATGTCCAACGACATCGCCTATATCCCGCCCAAGGCGCGGGTTTACTGAGGATCCGCTGATGGTCGAGCTCGTCCTCCCGAAGAACTCCCGCGTCCAGGACGGACGCCACTGGCCGGCCCCGGCCGGCGCCGGCAAGGTCCGCGCCTTCAAGGTCTATCGGTACGACCCGGAGACCGGCCTCAATCCGCGCTGGGACACCTATGACGTCGACGTCGACGCCTGTGGCCCGATGGTGCTGGACGCCCTGCTGCACATCAAGAACACCATGGATCCGACCCTGGCGTTTCGGCGCTCGTGCCGGGAAGGGGTGTGCGGCTCCTGCGCCATGAACATCGGCGGCCGCAACACCCTGGCCTGCACGCATGGCCACGCCGACACCCCCGGCAAGGCCGTGCAGATCAGCCCGCTGCCGCACCTGCCGGTGGTCAAGGACCTGATTCCCGACCTGACGCTGTTCTACGCCCAGTACGCCTCGATCGAGCCGTGGCTGCACACCGAGACCCCCGAGCCGCAGAGCGAATGGCTGCAGTCGCCCGAGGATCGCGAGAAGCTCGACGGCCTGTACGAGTGCATCCTGTGCGCCTGCTGCTCGACCTCGTGCCCCAGCTACTGGTGGAACGGCGAGAAGTATCTCGGCCCGGCCGTGCTGCTGCACGCCTATCGCTGGCTGATCGACAGCCGCGACGAGGCGACCGGCGACCGGCTGGACGCGCTGGAGGATCCCTTCAAGCTCTATCGCTGCCACACGATCATGAACTGCGCTCAGGTCTGCCCCAAGGGGCTGAACCCGGCCAAGGCGATCGCCGAGATCAAGAAGCTGATGGTCGAACGCGTCGTCTGACGCGGTCGCCGGCGGCGCTTGCCAGAAGGTGACGCTGGCGTCATTTTTGACCAAACCGGAGGGCTGCGGCGGTGAGCCAGACTGAAGCGCACGATCTCGACGCGCGGGTGGTGATCATCGGCGGCGGCCACGCCGGCGGCTCGGCGGCGGCGTTCCTGCGCCAGTACGGCCATACCGGCAAGATCGTGCTGGTCGGCGACGAGCCGCTGCTGCCCTATCAGCGCCCGCCGCTCAGCAAGGCCTGGCTGAAGGGCGAGGCCGACGCCGAGAGCCTGCAGCTGCGGCCCGACAGCTGGTACGCCGAGGCCGGCGTCTCCCTGCGTCTGGGGGCCACGGCGGTCAGCCTCAACCGCGGGGCCCGCACCGTCGCCCTGGCCTCGGACGAGACCGTTCCCTACGACCACCTGATCCTGGCCACCGGAGCCCGCGCCCGGGCTCTGCCGATCCCCGGCGCCGACCTGGCCGGGGTCCTGGCCCTGCGCACCGCGGCCGACGCCGAGGCGCTGAAGTCGGCGCTCGGCCCTGGCAAGCGCCTGGCGGTGGTCGGCGGCGGCTATGTCGGCCTGGAGGCGGCGGCTTCGGCCCGGGCCCTGGGCGCCGAGGCGACGATCATCGAGCGCGAGTCGCGGGTGCTGGCCCGGGTGGCCTGCGACACCCTCTCGGGCTTCTTCCAGCGCTATCACGGCGAGCGCGGCGTCGTCTTCGTGCTCGACGCGGGCGTCGAGGCCTTCGAGGGCGAGGCTGGTCACGTCACCGGCGTGCGGCTGTCGGACGGCCGGGTGATCGCCTGCGATGTCGTGCTGGTCGGGGTCGGGGCCGTGCCCAATGACGAGCTGGCGCGGGACGCGGGGCTGGAATCGGCCGGCGGGGTCGTCGTCGACCTCGAGGCCCGCACCGCCGATCCGCGCGTGTTCGCCATCGGCGACGTCACCCACCGGCCGCTGCCGCTCTATGACCGCCATTTCCGGCTGGAGAGCGTGCCCAACGCCCTGGAGCAGGCCAAGCAGGCCGCCGCCGCCATCACCGGCCGGGCCATGCCGCCGCCGGAGATCCCGTGGTTCTGGTCCGACCAGTATGACCTCAAGCTGCAGATCGCCGGCCTGCCGTTCGACGCCGACCGGCAGCTGGTGCGCGGCGACGTCGCCGCCGCCAAGTTCGCGGTCTTCCACCTGAAGGGCGACCTGGTCCAGGCGGTGGAGGCGGTCAACGCCCCGCCCGAATTCATGGCCGGCAAGGCGCTGATCGGCAAGCGCACGCCGATCGACCCCGACAAGCTCGCCAATCCCGCGATTTCCATGAAGGATGTGGCGGCGTAAAACGACCGTTCGAGACGCCCAGGGGAGCCCATGGCGAAGATCACCTATATCGAGCACGACGGCGTCGAACACGCCATCGACGTCAAGCCGGGCCTGACGGTCATGGAAGGGGCGGTGAAGAACAACGTCCCGGGCATCGACGCCGACTGCGGCGGCGCCTGCGCCTGCGCCACCTGCCACGTCTATGTCGACGAAGCCTGGCGCGACAAGACCGGCACGCCCTCGGCCATGGAGGAGTCGATGCTGGACTTCGCCGAGAACGTCGAGCCGAACTCGCGGCTGTCGTGCCAGATCAAGGTCACCGAGGCCCTCGACGGTCTGGTGGTGCGGCTGCCGGAGAGCCAGCACTAGCGGCTGGACACTCGCCCCCACCGGACCGCTTCGCGGTCGTCCGCCCCCAGAGGGGGCGGAGTTTCGCTGGACTAGCTCTTCCCCCTCTGGGGGAGGAGGGCCGTCAGGCCCGGAGGGGGCGAGTGTCCCCTAGAACCCCAACTCCGGCTGCGCCGCGCCCGCGTGCGCCGTCTCCGGCAAATGGCAGGTGAAGGTCGAGCCGGCGCCCGGTTCGCTCTCCAAGGCCACCCAGCCGCCCTGCAGCTCGACCAGGGCCTTGACCAGGGCCAGGCCCAGGCCCGGCCCGCCGCGGTCGCGGCCGACGAAGCGGTCGAAGATGTGGGCCTGGACGTGGAACGGCACGCCGCGGCCGGTGTCGGAGACGTCCAGCCGCACCTCGCCCAGGGCCCGCCGCGCCGACAGCGTCACCGCGCCCTCCGGCGGCGTTTGGCGCAGGGCGTTCTCGACCAGGTGGTCCAGGGTCTGGGACAGGCGCTTGAGGTCGCCGCGGATCAGGCCGACCGCCTCGTCGCATTCCACCGACACCGCCACGCCGCCGTCCTGGGCCTGTTTCAGCGCCCGGTTCTGGGCCCCCATCAGCAGGTCGACGACACGGATCTCCTCGACCTCTAGGGCCATTTCGCCGGCGTCGATCTGGGCCATGTCGAGCACGTCGTCGATCGAGCGGGCCAGCTGGGTGGCGGCGGTGCGCACCGAGGCGACGTGGGTCTTGCTGCGCTCGTTGAGGCCGTCGGCCCGCTCCAGCAGCTCCGAATAGCCGATGATCGTCGTCAGCGGCGTGCGCAGCTCGTAGGAGACGTTGCCGACGAAGTCGCGTTTCAGCCGCTCGGCCTCGGCGAGGGCCTGGGAGCGGTCGGCCAGGGCGCTTTCCAGCTGGCGGGTGTCGGTGATGTCGGCGAAGGCGATCAGGGTCGCGCCGTCGGGCAGCGGCCGCGACTGATAGGCGACGATGCGGCTGTCGGAGGTGCGGGTCTCGCCCGAGGTCGGGGCGCGCATCTGCGGGTCGGGATCGGCCACCCGGCCCTTGAGATCGCGCCAGAACGACAGGTCGTGCAGGCGCGGCACGCACAGCTCGACCACGCCCTCGAAATCGACCGCCGCCTCCAGGGCCTGTGGCGTGATGTTCCAGAATGTCTCGAAAGCCTCGTTGTGCAGCCGCAGTCGGCCGTCGGAGCCGAACACCGCCACGGCGTCGTTGAGCTTGTCCAGCGTCGCCTGCTGCACCTGGATCAGGGCGTTGTACTGGGCCTTCAGCCGCAGCTCGCCGGTGATGTCGGAATAGAGCAACAGCAGGCCGCCCATCGGGTGGGCCTGGCGGACGACCCGCAGGGTGCGGCCGTCGGGGATGTCCCACAGATCGTCGGCCTGGGGCCCGATGGCCTCGTAGTGCGCGAGTTCGGCGGCCTTCCAGACGGCGTAGTCGACGGTCTCGGGCAGGCGGCGGCGCTGGCGCAGGCGGTCGAGGATCTCGCCATGGGTCGGCCGGTCTGACAGCCAGGCCGGCTCCAGGCCCCACAGCTCGGCGAAGGCGGTGTTGTGGAAGGCCAGGCGGCGGGTCGGGCTGAAGATCGCCACCGCGTCGGCGATGTGGTTGAGGGTCTCGTCATGGGCCTCGACGTGCTTCTTCAGCGCGTCGCGCATCTCCTCAACCTCGGTGACGTCGTTGCTGAACACGCCGACCCCGCCGCCCTCCAGCGGCTTGGCCGAGAAGCGGAAGGCGCGGCGGCGGCCGTCGATCGGGGCCCAGCGCACCACCTCGCGGCGCTCGCCCAAATTGGTGGCCTCGACCGCCAGGGCGTCGGCGGCGCGGTCGAACGACTTGCCCTCGGCGGCGGCCTGGGCCGAGGAGCCGGCTCCCACCGTCCGCAGATAGGCGGTGTTGCCCCAGACCAGGGCCCCGTCGGCGGCGGAGATCCAGGCCGGCTCGGCCAGGCCGTCGACGAAGGCGGCCAGGCGGGCGGCCGGCGGCAGGCCGGCCTCGTCGGCGGCGGCCGCGGCCAGGCGCAGCCAGGCCAGGGCCCCGGCGGCGCGGCCCTCGACCGACACCGAGCCGCCCGAGCCCCGGGCCTCGAAGGCGCAGGGCTCGCCGCGCTCGAACAGAGCGCGCAGCCGCAGGGCGTGGTCGGGATCGGCCCGCATCAGGGCGTTGACCACCGCCTGGGGCTCGGCGTCGACGCCCATCAGCTGGGCGCAGGCGGCCAGGCTGTCCTCGCCGGAGACCAGGTTGGCGCGGCCGTCCTCGACCGCCACCAGGGCGCTGTCGAAGGCCTCGGCCGAGGCCTGGGCGGCCAGCGAGCCGTGCTCCAGCAGCTTCAGCCGCTGTTGCAGCACGACCAGGCGCGCCTCGAACCCGCGGCGCTGGGCCAGAGCCCACAACGCGGCGCAGATCGCCAGGCAGACGGCGCCGGTCGCCGCCGCGAGGATCAGGTCGTGCGAACTCATCAGGCTGGATTAGGCCCCAAACGGAAGTGTCGAATCAGAGTCCCAGAATAAGAGCGCCGTGGCTAGCTGGCGAAGCGGCGCATTTGGTCTATCTGGAGTCCATGGACTGGACCCAAAGCCTCGCGCCGTCGCTCGACGATTTCGCCGCCCTCGCCCAGAAGGCCCTGCAGGCCCTGCCGGACGACTTTCGCCGCCGCACCGGCGATGTGGTGCTGCGGGTCGACGACTTCGCCAGCGACGCGGTGCTGGACGACCTGGGCATCGAGGATCCGTTCGAGTTGACCGGCCTCTATCAGGGCGTCGACCTGGGCCGCCGCTCGGTGCTCGACGCCAATCCGATGCCGTCGATGGTGTTCCTCTACCGCCGCCCGATCCTCGACGAATGGACCGAGCGCGGCGACGTCACCCTGGGCGAGCTGATCAGCCACGTGCTGGTGCACGAGATCGGCCACCATTTCGGCCTGTCCGACGACGACATCCACCGCATCGAGGATGACGCATGACCGGCCGCTTCGACATCGCCGCGGTCCGCGCGTTCGTCGGCGAACGCCCCTTCGCGGCCGGCGAGAGCTACGCCGCCGAGGGCCGGGTCGAGCTGATCGCCGTCGAGGACGACGGGCTCAGCGCCCATGTGATCGGCGGCGAGGACACCTATCTGGTCGAGCTGCGCGGCTGGAGCGGCGAGGGCGGCTGCACCTGCCTGGCCTATGACAAGTTCGGCCCCTGCAAGCACATGGCCGCCGCCGCCCTGGCCTTCAACGCCATGGACCCGCAGAGCCTGGCCAAGGTGCGCGGCCGGCTGTCGCGGCTGCG
>JAQGIN010000452.1 GCA_028291125.1 Caulobacter sp. | reverse complement strand
CTCAGCCCTTGAACCCCGTCGCCACCAGGAACACCTCGGAGCTGTCGGCGCGGCTGGCCTTGGGCTTGTAGTGCTGGACCTTGACGAAGTGCTTCTTCAGCAGGGCGATGACCGCCTGGGTCTCGCCGCCCTGGAAGGCCTTGGCGACGAAGGCGCCGCCGGGTTTCAGCACCTCGACGGCGAAGTCGGCGGCCAGTTCGATCAGACCGACGATGCGCAGGTGATCGGTCTCGCGGTGGCCGACGGTGTTGGGGGCCATGTCCGACAACACCACGTCCGGCGGCCCGCCCAGCAGCTTCAGCATCAGCGGCCCGCAGGCCGGATCGGTGAAGTCCATCTCCAGCAGGTGGGCCGGGGCGACCGGATCGACCGGCAACAGGTCGACCCCGACCATGTCGGTGACGCCGCGCTCGACGGCGATCTGCAGCCAGCCGCCAGGCGCGCAGCCCAGGTCGAGCACCCGCGCGCCCTTCTTGAACAGTTTGAACTTGTCGTCGATCTCGCTGATCTTGAAGGCCGCGCGGCTGCGATAGCCCAGGGCCCGGGCCTGGGCCGAGAACGGATCGTTGATCTGCCGCTCCAGCCAGGCCTGCTGTGACGGCGTGCGGCCATAGGCGGTCTTCAGGCGGGCGGGTTTCTGACGTCCGGCCGCGTTGCCGCCGGTGGGCGGCTTGACCATGCGGCGCTTGGGAGGATCTTCGTTCATGCCGTCACCGTCCGCGCCGAAGCGCCTCCTCCGCCCCGCCGTCGTCGACGCGGGCGCTGCTGCTGATCCGACATCAGCGACATCAGCAGCCCCTCTCTAAGCCCCCGATCGGCGACACGCACGCGCGAACAGGGCCAAAGCTCCTGAACGGCCTGCAAAATCGCCGCCCCGGCCAAGACCAGGTCGGCGCGATCGGCCCCGATGCACGGCTCCAGGGCCCGTTCGCCGGCGGTCAGGCCCAGCAAGCGGTCGGCCGCCGTCTCGCATTCGGCGCGGGTCATCCACAGGCCGTCGACCTGGTTGCGATCGTAGCGCGGCAGGCCCAGGTGCAGGCCGGCCAGGCTGGTGATCGCCCCGGAGGTGCCGACCATGTGGGCCCGGCCGCTGGCGAACACCGCCCGCAGCGGCTCGGCGTGCGGAAAGGCCTCGATGCGCGCCTTGACGTCGTCGACCATGGCCCGGAACCAGGCCAGCTCGGCCCGCGCGCCCTCCGGAAATTGTTCGGCCAGGGTCACCACCCCGACCGGGATCGACAGCCAGGCCCGGATCGGCAGCTTCCAGGCGGCGAATTGCCGCGGCTTGGCGTCCAGTCCGCCGCCTTGCAGGTCAACCCAGGACAGTTCGGTCGAGCCGCCGCCGACATCGACCACCAGGGCCGCCTCGGCCTGGCGGTCGAACAGGCTCATGCAGCCGGCCACCGACAGCTGGGCTTCCTCGCGCGGGGTGATGATCTGCAGCCGCAGGCCGGTCTCCTCGGCCACCCGGCGGACGAAGTCGACGCCGTTCAGCGCCGCCCGGCAGGCCTGGGTGGCCACCGCCTTGACCCGCACCGCCTTGCGGCGGCGGACCTTCTCGGCGCAGACCTTCAGCGCCGCCATCGCCCGCTCCATGGCCGCCTCGGACAGCTGGCCGCTCTGCGACAGGCCCTCGCCAAGGCGAACGATGCGGGAATAGGCCTCGACCACGCGGAAGCCGCGCGGCGACGGCGTGGCGATCAGCAGCCGGCAGTTGTTGGTTCCCAGATCGAGCGCCGCATAGCACGGCGGCTCGCCTGGCGGCCGCCAGCGCTCGCCAGGGCGATCGCCGGGCGCGCTCGGCGCCTCCGACATGGTCTTTCACCTTGTCTTGCAGGCGCCGCGTGACGCGGCGCCTCGTTTCGCCGACCAACATAGCGACGCCATGCGGCGACCGAAAGGCGAAGCCTTATGATCGCAGCCCAAGGCTCTTCGTTCAGGTTTCAGTCAGGAGAAACGCGCTATCCTTAACCCTATGGATTCGCGACTCGCCAAGTTCGCCATCGGCCAAGTGGTCCGGCACCGGATTTTTCCGTTCCGCGGCGTGGTGTTCGACGTCGATCCGGTGTTCGCCAACACCGACGAATGGTGGGAGTCGATCCCCGAGGACATCCGCCCGGTCAAGGACCAGCCGTTCTACCACCTGCTGGCCGAGAACGACGACAACACCTATGTCGCCTATGTCTCCGAGCAGAACCTGCTGCCCGACGAGTCCGGCGAGCCGGTCGGCCATCCGCAGACGGCGCTGATCTTCGAATCCTTCGATCACGGCCAGTACAAACTTCGGCCGCGAGTCTCGCACTAGGGGCACGTTCGCGCGACGAACGGCGGTTTTGGCGCGAACTTCGACCAAATCTTGCCGTCGCGGGGGCGTAGCCTCGCGGCATGAGCGCAGACGGCTTTCGCCAAACCCCGCCCCCCGGAGCCCGGTCCGACTGGACCATCGACCAGGGCTGGGACGCCTATACCCAGGCCGAGCACGACGTCTGGATCACCCTCTACGAGCGCCAGACCGCCCTGCTGCCCGGCCGGGCCTGCGACGCCTTCCTGCGCGGCCTCGACGCCCTCGATCTGCACCGTTCGGGCATTCCCGACTTCGCGCGGATCAATGACGAACTGAACCGCCTGACCGGCTGGAGCGTGGTGGCGGTGCCGGGCCTGGTGCCCGACGAGGTGTTCTTCGATCACTTGGCCAATCGCCGCTTCCCGGCCGGCCAGTTCATCCGCCGCGCCGACCAGCTCGACTATCTGCAGGAGCCGGACATCTTCCACGACGTGTTCGGCCACGTGCCGATGCTGACCGACCCGGTGTTCGCCAACTACATGCAGGCCTATGGCCAGGGCGGCCAGCGGGCGCTGAGCCTGGGCCGGCTGGCCAATCTGGCGCGGCTGTACTGGTACACGGTGGAATTTGGCCTGCTCGACACGCCCGAGGGCCTGCGCATCTACGGGGCCGGCATCGTCTCGTCGCGCAGCGAGTCGCTGTTCGCGCTGGACGACCCCTCCCCCAACCGGCTGGGCTTCACCCTGGAGCGGGTGATGCGCACGCCCTATCGCATCGACGATTTCCAGCAGGTCTATTTCGTCATCCCCTCGATCCAGACCCTGCTCGACGCCACCCTGAGCGACTTCGGGCCGATCTATCAGCGGCTGGCGACGGCGCCGGACATCGCCATCGACGCCATCGCCGCGGGCGACCGCGTGATCACCCGCGGCAGCCAGGCCTACGCCAAGACCGGCGGCCGGCTGGGCTCGGGCGTCGCCTGAAGCTTGAGCCCGAACAGCGGCCGCAGCCAGGCGACGCGACGGACGATCTCGAAGCTGGCGAAACAGCCGGCGAAGGTTCCGACCACCAGGATCGCCGCCTCCAATCCCTGCGGCAGGTTCAACGGGGCCAGATAATGCGCCGCGACCACGATCAGGGTCTGGTGGACGATGTAGAACGGGAACACCGCCAGGGTCAGATAGCGCAGGGCCGGCGCGTCGCGGTTCAGGTGCCGGGCCCCGAAGCCGAGGATGGCGGCGATCGCGCACCACTGGTCCAGGGCGTAGGCGCCGCGCATC
>JAQGIN010000378.1 GCA_028291125.1 Caulobacter sp. | reverse complement strand
TTTCTGGCCACGACCGCGCTTTGCCTGGTCGCATTGCTGGGCCGCAGCCTCTCGGAGCTGGAAATCCTGGTCAATCAGCGCCAGAGCGCGCTGATCTTCGGCAAGATCATCCTGCTGGCCCTGCCTCAGCTCCTGAACCTGATCCTGCCCATCGCCGTCTTCGTCGCCGCCCTGGTGGCGCTGAACCGGCTGCACACCGAACAGGAAATCGTCGTCGCTTTTTCCGGGGGCATGAGTCGCTGGCGCGTGATCCGTCCGGCGATGCAGCTAGCCGCCCTGGCCGCCCTGCTGTCGCTGATTCTGGGCCTCTGGGTGCAGCCCTTCACAGCGCGGCAGATCCGCGAAACCGCCTTCACGATCAAGGCCGACATCGTCTCCACCCTGGTGCGGGAGGGCGAGTTCACCCAGCCGGCCAACGGCATGACCGTCTATGCCGGCAAGGTCGATCCCGACGGCCTGATCCACGACCTTTTCATCCACCAGCAGAAGCCCAACGGCGGCGACACCACCTACAGCGCCGCCGAGGGCCGCATGGCCACCCGCAACGGCTCGCCGGTGCTGATAATGCATCGCGGCGCGAACCAGGAATTCTCCACCGACGGGGTGCTGAACTATCTGGGGTTCGACGACTACGCCTTTGATCTGAAACCGTTCGTGGAGGCTGAAGAGATGCTCCACTACAAGATCAGCGACCGCTACCTGCACGAGCTGTTCTTCCCCGACATGGTCCAGGACTGGGAGCAGAAGAACCGGGTCAAGATGCTGGCCGAGGGCCATTCACGCCTGGCGGGGCCGCTCTACACCATCGCCTTCATGGCCATGGCCCTGGCCGCGGTGATCGGCTCGACCTTCAGCCGCCTGGGCTACGGCAAGCGCATCGCCGCCGTCGCCGCCGCGGCCATGATGGTGCGCATCGTCGGCTTCGCGATCCAGGCCGCGTGCGACGACAACGCCTGGCTCAACATCCTGCAGTACGTCGTGCCGATCAGCGCGGCCTGGTGGGGTTTTGGCCAGATCTTCCGCCAGAAGATCCGCCGCTTCATCGCGCTTGGCGCCCGGCGCGCCACCGATGCGGCCTATGCCGCCGGAGCCGCGCGTTGATCGGGACCGGACGCATCGAGCGCTACGTGCTGGCGCGCACCCTGGTGGCGCTGGGCGGCGCCCTGGCCGTCATCGCCGCCGTGGTGATGCTGATCGACTTTGTCGACATCTCGCGCACGGTGGGGGTCCGCGCCGATGTCAGCTTCAGCCAGCTGATCCTGCTGACCCTGCTGCGGTCGCCCTCGACCATTCTGGCGCTGGCGCCGTTCGTCTTCCTGTTCGGCACCCTGGCCGCCTTTGTGGCCCTGAACCGGCGCAGCGAACTGATCGCCATGCGGGCGGCGGGCGTCTCGGCCTGGCGGTTTATCTTCCCGGCGGCCGGCGCGGCCTTCGTGGTCGGCGTGCTGGCGGTGACCCTGCTCAACCCGTTGACCGCAGCGCTCGGCGCCCAGGCCGAGGTCTATCGCAACGCCATGATGGACAACTATCTGAACGAGCCGAAGGGCACCTGGCTGCGCCAGGGCGACGGCAAGACCCAGATCGTCATCCACGCCCGGGCTCGCGACCAGGTCGACGGCGCGGTGCGGCTGCGCGGGGTGTCGCTGTTCATCTACACGCTGAACGCCCGCGGGGTGATGGACTTCTCGCGGCGGGTCGAGGCCAACGAGGCGCGGCTGGAGCCGGGTTTCTGGCGGCTGACCGGGGTGCGCGAGGCGACTCCGGGAGCCGGGGCGATTCGCTCTGAGAGCGCCTCGATCCCGTCCAATCTCGACGACCGCACCGCGTCGGAGCGGCTGGGCGATCCGCAGGCCGTGGCCTTCTGGCGGCTGCCGGAAACCATCAAGCGCACCCGCGACGCCGGCTTCTCCGACACGCCGTTCCGGCTGCGGCTGCAGCAGGTGCTGGCCACGCCGCTGCTGTACGCGGCGATGTCGGTGCTGGCGGCGGCGTTTTCGCTACGGCTGATGCGGCTGGGCGGGCTGGCGGGCCTGGCCGGGGCCGGCGTCACCCTTGGTTTCGCCTTCTTCTTCTTCAATGAACTCTGTGGGGCCCTCGGCAAGGCCGAGGTGCTGACTCCAGCGGTGGCCGCCTGGACGCCGCCGGTGTTGGCGCTTTTGGCGGGCTTCACCCTGCTTTGCTATACCGAGGATGGATGAGTCTGTGACGCGGGGATCGAGACCGGTGATGAAGGAGCTTGCCCAAGAGGCGACGGCGCGCGGGCGCGGCGTTCTGCTGGGCGGCGTCGCGGGGTTGGTCCTGGCGGCGTCGACGGCGCACGCCCAGACCGTGGCCGCCCCGGCGCCCGCCGCCGCCAATCCGCCGGCCGCCGACGATGGGCTGGGGACCGAGGGCTACTATCTCGAGGCCGACCTGCTGATCCGCGACGACAAGGCCAAGACCATCACCGCCCGCGGCAATGTCGAGGCCCGCTATCAGGGCCGCGTCCTGCGCGCCGAGGAGGTGGTCTACGACACCACCAACGAGGTGATCAAAGCCCACGGCAAGGTGCAGCTGATCAACGCCGACGGCACCGCCCAGTTCGCCGACGAGCTGACCCTGGACCAGGACCTGAACGCCGGCTTCGCCCGCGGTTTCTCGGCCCGGCTGGGCAAGAACATGAAGATCGCCTCGGCCACGGCCGTGCGCCGCACCAAAACCGTGCAGGAGCTGAACAAGGCGATCTACACCCCCTGCGAGGTCTGCGCCCAGAAACCGACCCCGACCTGGTCGGTGTCGGCCGACAAGATCGTCCAGGATAAGTCCAAGCAGATGATCTATTACCGCAACGCGGTGATCCATCTGTGGGGCGCGCCGCTGATGTACATGCCGGTGTTCTGGCACCCCGATCCCACCGCCAAGCGCAGCTCGGGCTTCCTGACCCCCAAGCTGGGCGCCTCGCGGCGCCGCGGCGTCTCCTACCAGCAGCCCTATCTGTACGTGATCTCGCCGTCGCAGGACGTGGTGATCAGCCCGCAGATCAATTCCTCGGTCAATCCGTTCCTCAACCTCGACTGGCGCAAGCGGTTCTATTCCGGCTACGCCGAGGCCCGGGTCGGCTACACCTACGAGAAGGACATCGACCGCACCGGCCAACGGTTCGGCGAGGCGACCTCGCGCAGCTACATCCTGGCCAAAGGCGCCTTCGACATCGACGAGCACTGGAAGTGGGGCTTCAACGCCGAACGCGCTTCGGACAAGCTGATCTTCGACAATTACGGCATCAACGACGTCTATCAGCAGCGCGGCCTGTTCACGAGCGACGACCGCCGGCTGCTGTCGCAGCTGTACACCACCCGCCAGGACCAGCGTTCCTACCTGTCGATCGCCGCCATGTCGGTCCAGGGCCTGCGCGTCGTCGCCAGCGATCCGGTGACCGGCCTGTCGACCTTCGAGAACAGCGACGTCTTCCCGATGATCGGCCCGCTGGTCGAGGGCCGCTGGGAGCCGGAGTCCGGCGTGCTGGGCGGCCGGCTGCGGGTGCGCGGCACCGGGGTGATCCTGACCCGCAGCGAGTCGGAGTTCGGCGAGGCCCCCTATTTCAACACCGCCCTCAAGGGCCAGGACGGGGTCGACAGCCAACGGGTCAACCTGTCGGCCGACTGGCGCGCCAGCGTCACCCTGGGCAACGGCCTGCGGATGCAGCCCTTCGCCCAGGCCCGCAGCGACGCCTACAAGATCAGCAACCTGCCGGCCATCAGCGGCGACAATAGCGTCAGCTATTCGCGCGGCCTCGGCGTGGCCGGGGTCGACTTCAGCTGGCCGTTCTTCAAGCCCCTGAAGGGCGGCTCGATCGTGCTCGAGCCCATGGCCCAGCTGGCCGCCGGCTCCGACAGCTCGCGGGTGCCGGTGGTGGTCGGCTCCAACTATCTGGGCCAGACCTTCCTCTACAACGAGGACAGCTCGGCCTTCGAATTCGACGAGACCAACCTGTTCCGCGCCAACAAGTCGACCGGCTTCGACCTCTATGAGGGCGGCGAGCGGCTCAATGTCGGCGGCCGGGCGACGGTCAACTACGCCAACGGCCGCGGCGGCAGCCTGCTGATCGGCCGCAGCTTCCGCACCAAGGACGACCCGCTGCTGCCGCTGCGCTCGGGCCTGCAGAACAAGGCCTCCGACTGGATCGTCGCCGCCCAGGTGACGCCGATTCCCGGGGTGTCGCTGTTCAGCCGCGCCCGCTACGCGCCGGGCGAGACGCAGGACAACAAGTGGCGCCACCTGGAGGCCGGCGTCGACGCCGCCACCAAGCGCGCCAACGGCTCGATCCGCTATGTGCGCGACAACCAGGACGTCAACGGCCTGCCGCTGGAGACCTTCGAGGCCCGCGGCCAGCTCAACCTGACGCCGCGCTGGGCCTTCACCGCCTACGGCCAGCGCGACATGGTCGCCGACGTCTGGCGCCGCCGCGATCTGGGCGTCGCCTACACCGACGACTGCATCCGCATCGACGTCATCTACCAGCACGAAGACCGCTACAGTCAGGCGGTTTCCGGCGGCCTGAAACTGCAGGCCGATGAATCGATTGTGCTGCGCCTAACCCTCGCCACATTGGGTGATACAGGTTACAGGCAGTGACAGAATCCGCCCCGCCCCGGCGCGCGCGGCTTTCCGCGCGTGATCGGCACGTCGCGTCTAGAGGAACGACACCATCCATGCGGTCTGCTGCGCGTAGCGTGACGAGCCTATCGGCCCTCAGCGCCGTCTCCATCCTCGCCTTGACCGTGGCGAGCCTCGGCCTGCCCGCCCGCGCTCAGGACGCCGTCCCGACGATCGCCGCGCCGCCGGCCGCCGCCCCGGTCAATCCGCTGTCGGAAAGCGTCGCGGCGATCGTCAACGACGACATCATCTCGAGCTACGACCTGATGCAGCGCATGCGCCTGCTGATGGTGTCCTCGGGCATGCAGCCGACCCAGGAGAACCTGCCCCAGTTGGAGCAGGAGGCCCTGCGCTCGCTGATCGACGAGCACCTTGAGATGCAGGAGCTGCGCCGGGTCGAGAAGGCCCAGAAGATCACCATCATCTCGACCGACAAGGAAGTCGACGAGCAGATCGCTGACATCGCCCGCGGCAACAACAACATGACCGGCCCGCAGCTGCTGGCCCAGCTGGCCGGCCAGGGCGTCGGCGCCGAGACCTTCCGCGCCCAGATCCGCGCCGACAACAGCTGGCAGAACTGGATCAGCGGCCGCTACGGCTCGCGCCTGCGGATCGGCGAGGATCAGGTCAAGGCCTTCGAGCGCCGCCTGGCCGAGTCCGCCAGCAAGCCGCAGTACCAGGTCAGCGAAGTGTTCCTCGACGCCAGCCGCGTCGGCGGCATGGAGACGGCGGTCAACGGCGCCACCCAGCTGGTCACCCAGATGCAGCAGGGCGCGCCCTTCCCGTCCGTGGCCCGCCAGTTCTCGGCCTCGCCGACCGCGGCCAACGGCGGCGACGCCGGCTGGATCAGCCCCGGCGAGATGCCGGCCGAGGTCGACGCCGCCCTGGAGACCCTGCGCCCCGGTCAGCTGTCGCGGCCGATTCCGGTCAAGGACGGCGTCTACATCATCTATCTGCGCGACAAGCGGGCCGGCTCCGACGCCGCCATGGTCGACCTCAAGCAGGTGGCCATCGCCCTGCCCAAGGGCGCCCCGGCCGACCAGGTCGAGGCCGCCCAGCGCAAGCTGATGGCCCTGAAGCCGCAGATCACCAGCTGCGCCACCCTCGAGCCGGCCGCGGCCAAGGTCGACGGCGTCCTGGCCGGCGATCTGGGCGAAGCCGAGATCAAGGACCTGGCCCCGCCGTTCCAGGCGGCCGCCTCGACCCTGCAGCTCGGTCAGGTCTCCGACCCGATCCGCACCGAGGCCGGCCTGCATCTGATCGCCGTCTGCGGCAAGCGCCAGTCGGGCGCCCAGGCCCCGACCCGCGACCAGATCGAGAACCGCCTGCGCGGCCAGCAGCTGAACCTGATCTCCAAGCGCTATCTGCGCGACCTGCACAATTCGGCCACCATCGAGACCAAGTGAAGACCACGCCGCTCGCCCTCAGCGCCGGCGACCCCGCCGGCGTCGGCCCCGAAATCATCGCCAAGGCGTGGGCGGCGCTGCGCGAGGACGGGCCGCCGTTCATGGTGGTGGGCGACGCCCACGCCCTGAAGTCGGCCGGCGGCGGCGTCAAGGTCCGCACCGTGACCAGCCCCAAGGAGGCCCTGGCGGTGTTCGCGCAGGCCCTGCCGGTGCTGGACATCCCGCTGCAGGCGGCGGTGGTGTCGGGCAAGCCGTCCAGCGCCTACGCCCCGCAGGTGATCCGCTGGATCGAGACCGGGGTCGGCCTGGCCCTGTCGGGCGCCGTGGCCGGCCTGGTCACCGCCCCGATCACCAAGGCCCCGCTCTACGAGGCCGGCTTCAACTTCCCCGGCCACACCGAATTCCTCGCCGAACTGACCGCCGCCGAACGCTTCGACGGCCCGCGCGGCCCGGTGATGATGATCGCCGCCGGCGGCCTGCGGGTGTCGCTGGTGACCATCCATTTGCCGCTGAGCCAGGTTCCGGCCGCGCTCAGCGTCGACGCCATCGTCAATTGCGGCCTGGTCACCGCCCGGGCCCTGACCGCCGATTTCGGCGTCGCCGCCCCGCGCCTGGCGGTGGCCGGGCTCAATCCCCACGCCGGCGAGGGCGGGGCCATCGGCCGCGAGGAGGTCGAGATCATCGCCCCGGCGGTGCAGGCGCTGCGCGCGCTGGGCATCGACGTCTTCGGCCCGGCCCCGGCCGACACCCTGTTCCACCCCGAGGCCCGCCAGGCCTACGACGCGGTGCTGTGCATGTACCACGACCAGGCTCTGATCCCGGTGAAGATGCTCGACTTTTGGGGCGGGGTGAACGTCACCCTGGGCCTGCCGATCGTCCGCACCTCGCCCGACCACGGCACGGGCTTCGACATCGCCGGCCGCGGCATCGCCCGGGCCGACAGCCTGATCGCCGCCCTCCGCCTGGCCTGGGAGATCGCCGCCCGCCGCGGCGCCGACCCGGCATGAGCGTCCGCGACCTGCCGCCGCTGCGCGAGGCCCTGGTCGAGCACGACCTGCTGGCCCGCAAGAGCTTTGGCCAGCATTTCCTGCTCGACCTCAACGTCACCCGCAAGATCGCCCGCCTGGCGGCGGTCGGCGAGGCCGACACCGTCATCGAGGTCGGTCCCGGCCCCGGCGGCCTGACCCGCGCCCTGCTCGAGACCGGGGCCCGGGTGATCGCCGTCGAGAAGGACCCGCGCTTCCTGCCCCTGCTGCGCGACGTCGCCGCCGTGGCCGATGGCCGGCTGGAGGTGGTCGAGGCCGACGCCCTGAAGATCGACGCCGCCGCCCTGGCCGGCGGCCCGGCCCATGTGGTCTCCAACCTGCCCTACAATGTCGGCACGCCGATGCTGATCGGCTGGCTGACCGGCCCGTTCCGCCCGGTGTCGATGACCCTGATGTTCCAGAAGGAAGTGGCCGACCGCATCGCCGCCGGGGTCGGGGACGACGCCTATGGCCGGCTGGCGGTGATCGCCCAGGCGGTGTGCGAGGCCAAGGTGGTCATGGATCTGCCGGCCAAGGCCTTCACCCCGCCGCCCAAGGTCGCCTCGGCCGTGGTGCGGCTGGTTCCCCACGCCACGGCCCAGCCGGCCCCGCTGATCGCCGCCCTGGAGCGGATCACCGCCGCCGCCTTCGGCCAGCGCCGCAAGATGCTGCGCTCCAGCCTCAAGGTGCTGGGCGGCGGGGCCCTGTGCGTGCGCGCCGGCGTCGATCCCGACGCCCGGGCCGAGACCATCCCCGTAGACGGCTTCCTGGCCCTGGCGCGGGCCCTGGAGGCCGGCGCGTGAGCAAGCCAGCCCAGGCCGTGGCCGCGGCGCTCGAGGCGGACCGCGTCTGGTTCGAGGCCCACCCCGAGCGCGCCTTCCGGCTGCGCGACCCGCTGCCGCTGGAATTCCCCGGCCCGCTCGGCGCGCCCGGCCGCGGCTTCAGCTGGCGGGTGCTGGTGGCGCGGCTGAAGGACGGGGCCCGCACCCGCCTGCCGATCTCCCTGGCGCTCGACCTGCACAACGACCACGCCAAGGACGCCCACCTGGCCCTGCTGTTCGATCAGGTGGCGCCGGCGGAAGCCAAGGCGCTGCTCTAGGGTGCTGGCCCCCACCGGACCGCTTCGCGGTCGTCCGCCCCCATAGGGGGCGGAGCTGAGGAGGCTTGGCCCTGAAAACTCTTCCCCCTATGGGGGAGGAGGGCCGCGGGCCCGGAGGGGGCGAGTTCCCCTACCCCCACCCCGCCACGATCAGGTCCGCCGTCGCCTCGTTGCAGGCCAGCGGGATGTCGGCCAGCGTCGCCATGCGGATCAGGGCCTTGATGTCGACGTCGTGCGGCTGCGGCGACAGCGGGTCGACGAAGAAGATCAGCACGTTCAGCCGGCCCTCGGCGATC
>JAQGIN010000370.1 GCA_028291125.1 Caulobacter sp. | reverse complement strand
TCGACGCCGACGACGAGAAGGCCTGGCACATGCTGCAGCTGCTGACCTCGCTGCCGGCCATCTATGTCTGCAATGTCGACGAGGGTTCGGCCGACAAGGGCAACGCCTATTCCGACACGGTCGCCGCCCGCGCCGCCCAGGACAACGCCAAGGCCGTGGTGATCTCGGCCCAGATCGAGAGCGAGATCGCCCTGCTCGACGCCGAGGAGCGGGCCGAGTTCCTCGAGACCCTGGGCCTGGAGGAGCCGGGCCTCAACCGCCTGATCCGCGAGGCCTACAACCTGCTGGGCCTGCAGACCTATTTCACCGTCGGCCCCAAGGAAGCCCGCGCCTGGACCATCCATGTCGGCGACACCGGCCCGCAGGCGGCCGGGGTGATCCATACCGACTTCGAGAAGGGCTATATCCGCGCCGAGACCATCGCCTATGACGACTTCATCCGCTTGAACGGCGAGGCGGGCGCCAAGGAGGCCGGCAAGATGCGGGCCGAAGGCAAGGACTATGTCGTCAAGGACGGCGACGTCATGCACTTTCGCTTCAACGTCTAGACATCGTTTCGGCCGGGCCTCGTCCCGGCCGATTTCGTTTCCAGCCCCGCCATGGAGGCTCGCATGACCGATCTGATCACCCTCGAGAGCGCCCTCGACGGCTTCGACTTCACCGCCCTGCACGCGGCCCCGGCCGGCCCCCGCAAGGGCGGCGTGGTGGTGCTGCAGGAGATCTTCGGTCTCGACCACCATGTCCGCGCCGACGTCGCCCGCTGGGCGGCCCTGGGCTTCGAGGTGCTGGCCCCGTCGCTGTTCGACCGCGAGGAGCGGGGCTTCACCGCCGAGCATACCGCCGACGGCCTGGCCAAGGGCGTCGCGACCGCCGCGGCCAACGGCTTCGACAACCCGATCGGCGACATCCAGGCCTGCATCGACCACCTCAAGGCCCGCGGGCCGGTGTTCGTCGTCGGCTATTGCTACGGCGGCTCGATCGCCTGGATGGCGGCGTCGCGCTGCACGGGCCTGGCGGCGGCCTCCAGCTATTATGGCAGCATGGTGCAGCGCTTCGCCGCCCTGCCTCTGGCCGCCCCGGTCATCGTCCATCTGGGGCGCAACGACCACCACATCCCCGCCGACGCGGTCGAGGGCGCCGTCCTGGCCGCCCATCCGGACGTGGCGGTCCATGTCTATGAAAACAGCGGCCACGGCTTCAACAACGCCGGCCGCGACGACGCCGACCCCGCCGACGCCCAACTGGCCCGCGAACGCACCCTGGCCCTGTTCGAAGCCCACGGGGCGATCTGAATGGCCGGCGCGGCCCTCCTCCTGACCACCGCCGACGGCCTGGCCGTTTCGGCCTATCACGCCGCCCCCCAGGACGCCCGGCGTGGCGGCCTGGTGCTGTTGCACGCCATCTGGGGGGTGACGCCGCATATCCGGGCCCTCGCCGATCAGCTGGCCGAGCAGGGCTACGAGGTGATCGCTCCCAGCCTGCTCGATCCGGCCGACGCGCCGTTCCCGACGGCCGACACCGAGCCGGCCATCCTTCCCCAGCGCATGGCCCTGGGCGAGGCTGGCGGCTGGGGCCTGGCGGCCCTGGACCGTGTCCAGGCGGCGGTCGACGCCCTGGCCGGGCCGGTGTTCGTCATCGGCTTCTGCTTCGGCGGCACGACGGCCTGGCTGGCCGCCAGCCGCTGCAGGGGGATCGCCGCGGTGTCGGCCTTCTATGGCGGCGACATCGTCCGCTATACGGGCGAGACGCCGAAGGTCGCGACCGCCCTGCATTTTGGCAAGACCGACGCCCTGATCCCGCCGGCCGACGTCGAGGCCATCGCCGCCGCCCATCCCGACCTGCCGATCTGGCTGTACGAGGCGGGCCACGCCTTCGTCGCCCCCAATGGCCGGCACGAGGACAGCGCCCGCCTGGCGATGCTGCGCACCCTGCAGCTGTTCCAGCGTTCCGCCGGCGGCAAGGGCGAGGCCTAGCGGGGCGGGATCGCCCCGGCCGCCGGCCAGGCGCTGTCGCCCAGCCGGGTCAGGGTCATTTCGAAGAATGGAATCGGCGGCCGCCCAGGCAGGATCCGCTCGCCGGTCTCGCGCCAGACGCCATCCTTGACCACGGCGGTGTAACGGATGGTCATCGGCCCGGCCGGGATCTCCCAGACATAGCCGTCGGCCGTCGGTTTCAGCGGGAAGTCGCCGACCTGGCCCATGGCGTGGGAATGCAGGGTATAGGCGCCCGTCGCCGGCTCGAACGACAGAGTGGCGAAGGCGTTGAAGCCGGTCGTGCCGTCGGGATTGTAGCCGCGCCCCTCCAGCACCTTGATCGCCCCGCCCAGCATCGGGCCGATGCGTTCGGTCTGGGCGACCGCGTGCGCCTGGCCGCCCGGCCCGATGGTCGAGGCCGGGCCGCGCCAGACCCCGTCCATCCAGGCCAGGGGCCGGAGGGCGGCGACCTGCTGGGCGAGGCGGAGGGCCGGGTCCGGCGGCGTCTGGGCCGTGACCGGGGCGGCGATGGCCAGGGCCGCGACCAGGGTGAAGGCGAGCATCGAGCGCATGGGGGCATTCCAAGCTGAAGACCTAGATACTTTGTACATCAAAGTTCTTTACGTCAAGCCGGTCGCCGAGCGGGCCAAGCTTGGCTAGGATCGCCCCATGCGTCGTCCCGCCGCCCGTTTCGCCCCCCCTCTGGCCCCCCATCTGGCCCCCCATCTGGCCCTCGTCGTCCTGCTGGGCGGGGCCGCGCCCGCCGTGGCCGGCCAGACGGCCTGCTGGTTCGAGCACGGGGCCGTGGTCGCCCCGGCCAGCATCGCCGGCCTGAGCGGCGACTATGTCATCGACCTGTCGGCCCCCCGCACCCTGCTGCACAACACCAAGGCCCAGGCCGCCGGCTATGACGACACCGCCCTCACCGTCCCGGTGCGGCTGGCCGGCCAGACCGTGGCGGCCCTGGCGGTGGCGGTGGTCGATCTCGACGCCCGCGGCGGCCCGTTCGACACCCCGATCGCCGGGGTGATCGGGGCCGACGTGCTGGGCCGCTATGTCGTCGACATCCGCTTCGCCCCCTGCCGCCTGACCCTCAGCCGGCCGGGATCCGAACCGGCCTTCGGTCGCGGGGCCAGTCTTCCCGCGACCCTGGTCGGCGGCGTTCCGACGGTGACGGCGGCGGTGGCCGATGGCGCCAAGGCCTGGTCGGGCCCGTTCGCCATCGACACCGCCTCGACGGCGGCGGCGCGCCTGCCGGGTCTCGAGGCGCGGCTGGTCCCGCCGGGGACCAAGCTCGATCCTCAAGCCCGCCACCTGGCCCCGGCCCGGCTGCGAGCCCTGTCGCTGGGCGGAATCCTGTTCGAATCGGTCGGCGCCACCCTGGCCGACGACCTGCCGGCCGGCCTGGCCGTGATCCTCTACCTGCTGCTGTTCACCGGCCTGCTCTACGCCAGCTACCGCAAGGTCTGGAAGAACGAGTCGCACTAGGCCGGCCTCACCGCCGTACCGATTAGGGCCCGACGGCGACGTCGGGCCCTTTTTCGTTCGAGGCCCCTCCTTCGCTGGGAGCCAAGCGCAGCACGCCGGCCGCCAGGTCGAGGCGCAGGCGATAGCGGCTCCAAATCTGGGTCCCCACCGTGCCGGCCAGGCCGGCCGGCAGGTCGTCGGCCAGGGTGGCGCCGACCGATTCGAACAGGATTCCGCCCAGCGACAGGGCTCGCAGCCGGGCCGGGGCCAGGTGGCGGGCTTGAGG
>JAQGIN010000262.1 GCA_028291125.1 Caulobacter sp. | reverse complement strand
GATCGCCGGCGGTCAGGCCGGGCACGTACTGGCCGACCTTGTCGTCGAGCGACAGCTTGCCATCCTCCGCCAACAGCAGGATGGCGGCGGCGGTGAACTGCTTGCTGACCGAGGCGATCCCGTAGCGGGTCTCCGGCGTGGCGGCGACCGTCGGGTTCAGCCGGGCGTTTCCGTAGGCCTTGAGATAGGCGATCTGGCCGTCCTGGACGATCGCGATCGAGGCCGAGGGCGCGTCGACCCGCTTCAGCGCCTCGCCGACGATGGCGTCGACCTGTCGGGCCGCGGCCGGCGACAGCGGCGCGGCCCGGGCCGGCGCGAGCGCCAGCGTGGTCAGAGCCAGGACCAGTCCGATCAGCCGCATGCGTCGCCCCCTGTCGCCTGGGGCAGGCTAGAACGGATCGGGGCGGGCTGGGAAGCGGGGCGTCGATCCTTCTCCCCTTGCGGGAGAAGGTGGCCTGCGAAGCGGGTCGGATGAGGGGTTGAAGACAGAATCCGCCGCGCAGGGCGCCAACCGGACAAGCCGGTGCGACCCCTCATCCGTCGGCTTTGCCGACACCTTCTCCCGCAAGGGGAGAAGGGAAAACTACGGCAAATTGTCCGGCCGGTCTTCCATCGGGTCGAGCGGGGCGCGGCCGCCGGGCAGGCGCCATTCGCCGCGGAAGCTGAAGTCCAGCGCCCCGCACAGCCGGCCCGGCCCACCCTTGGGATCGTCGCCCAGGGCCTGGACCCGCAGGTCGCGGCCGTGCTGGATCGGGCTGAACGACAGCCACAGCCGGGTCGCCCCCGGGCAGAAGGCGCGGATATAGATCGCGCCCTGGGCGGCCTTGGGGTCGACCTCGTACAGCGGGGCGTCGTCGGTCCCGGGGATCGCCCTCAGGCCGCCGGGGCCCAGGTCGCGGTCCCGGCCCGGCTTCAGCAGGGCCTGGGCCGGCACGCCGGTGGCCAGCACCTTCAGCGGCCGGGTCCCGGTCAGGCCCTGCTTGAAAAGCAGGGTCAGGCCGGCCCCGGTCAGCCGCTTGGCGTCGGGCGAGATCGGGTCGTAGGAGAACATCCGCGTCGCGGCCGCGGCGGGGGCGGCGAGCGCCAGCAGCGCCAGGCCGGCCAGCAGCGCCGTCCTCATCGCTTGAATTGCAGGTTGACGGCCTCGGCGTCGAAGCCGGTCAGCCGCCAGGTCGCGCCCTCGCGGGTGAACGTCAGCAGGCAGGGGCCGCTCTTCTTGGCGGCGCAGACCCGGCCGTCGCCGGCCGGCCGCAGGGTCGAGGCGATGGCGATGCGCCCGGGGATCGGCCGGTCGGGGGTGTAGCCATAGTAGTTGGCGGCGGCGCGGAACACCTCGGGGCGGATCAGGGCGTCGCTGGCGAAGCCGGCGGCGGCCCCGGACAGGGCGCTGGCGACGGCGCGCCAGCCGTCGTCGACCTTGGCCTTGCGGGTCTCCGACAGGATCTTGGCCTCGATGGCGTATTTCAGCGCCTGGCGGTCGACATGGTCGTCGAAGCCGGCCCGGTCGTTGTCGCGGATCGCCACCAGGAAATCGTGGACGTCGCCGGCGGCGTCATAGCGATCGACCGTGGCGCAGGCGCTCAGGGACAGGACGGCGGCCAGGGCGAGGAAGGGTTTGAAGCGCATGTTCAAGGCGTAGAGCGGAAATCGGGCGATTTCCAGTCCGGCGTAGCCCAACGAAAAGGGCGCGATCCTCGCGGAGCGCGCCCTTCCGTTTCAAAGCGTTCAGTTCGCCGGGCGCAGCCGCCCCCGGCAGACCTAGAGGTTTTCCCGGCCCGAGGGCCGGGACGGGCTCTAGGCCAGCTGGCGCTTGACCTCTTCGACGGTGAAACACTCGATGGTGTCGCCGACCTTGATGTCCTGGAAGCCGGCGAACATCATGCCGCACTCCTGGCCGGACGGGACCTCGTTGACCTCGTCCTTGAAGCGCTTGAGCGTCTGCAGGGTGCCCAACTCGAGCACCACGATGTCCTGACGGATGATCCGGACCTTGGCGCCCTTGCGGACCACGCCCTCGGTGACCCGGCAGCCGGCGATCTTGCCGACCTTGGAGATGTCGAAGGCTTGCAGCACCTCGGCGTTGCCAAGGAAGGTTTCGCGCTGGATCGGGGCCAGCATGCCCGAGAGCACGCCTTTGATGTCGTCCAGCAGGTCGTAGATGATCGCATAGTAGCGGATCTCGACGCCTTCGCGTTCGGCCAGAGCCCGCGCCTGGGCCGAGGCCCGGACGTTGAAGCCGATCAGCGGCGCGCCGGCGCCCTTGGCCAGCATCACGTCGCTCTCGCTGATCGCCCCGGCGCCCGACAGGATGATCCGCGCGCGGACCTCGTCGGTCGACATGGCGTCCAGCGAGCCGATGATCGCCTCGGCCGAACCCTGCACGTCGGCTTTGATCACCAACGGCAGCTCGCGGTACTTCTTGTCCTGCAGCTTGGCCATCATGTCGGCCATGCTGGTGGCGCCCGCGCCGACCGGATGCAGCGACTTCTCACGCTTCAGGCGGATGCGGTACTCGGTCAGTTCGCGGGCCCGGGCCTCGTTCTCGACCACGGCGAAGGGGTCGCCCGGCGAGGGCACCCCGTCCAGGCCGAGGATCTCGACGGGCACCGACGGGCCAGCTTCGTTCAGCTGCTCGCCGCGCTCGTTGAGCAGGGCGCGCACGCGGCCGAACTGGCTGCCGGCGACGACGATGTCGCCGCGCTTCAGGGTGCCGCGCTTGACCAGCACGGTGGAGACCGCGCCGCGGCCCTTGTCGAGCTTGGCCTCGATGACCACGCCGTCGGCGATGCGGTCGGGATTGGCCTTCAGGTCGAGGATGTCGGCCTGCAGCAGGATGCGCTCGATCAGGTCTTCCAGGCCCTGGCCGGTCTTGGCCGAGACCTCGACGATCTGGGTCTCGCCGCCGAGGCTTTCGACGACGATCTCGTGCTGCAGCAGCTCGTTGACCACCCGGGTGACGTCGGCGCCCGGCTTGTCCATCTTGTTGACCGCGACGATGATCGGGGCGCCGGCCGCGCGAGCGTGCTGGATGGCCTCGATGGTCTGCGGCATGACGCCGTCGTCGCCGGCCACCACCAGCACCACGATGTCGGTGATGTTGGCGCCGCGCGAACGCATGGCCGAGAAGGCGGCGTGACCGGGGGTGTCGAGGAAGGTGACCTTCTGGCCATTTTCCAGACGCACCTGATAGGCGCCGATGTGCTGGGTGATGCCGCCGTGCTCGCCGCCGGCCACGTCGGCCTTGCGCAGCGCGTCCAGCAGGCTGGTCTTGCCGTGGTCGACGTGACCCATGACGGTGACGACCGGGGGCCGGGGCTCCAGGTGATCGTCGATGTCCTCGGCGCCGATGAAGCCTTCTTCGACGTCGGCTTCCGACACGCGGCGCACGGTGTGGCCGAATTCGGTGGCCACCAGCTCGGCGGTGTCGTTGTCGATGACGTCGTTGATCTTCAGCATCACGCCCTGACGCATCAGGAACTTGATGATCTCGACCCCGCGGACGGCCATCCGGTTGGACAGCTCCTGCACGGTGATGACGTCGGGAATGATCACTTCGCGGCTAACCTTGACCTGCTCGGCCGGACCGCCGCGACGCTTTTCCTTCTCCCGCTCGCGGGCCCGGCGAACCGAGGCCAGGGAGCGCATGCGATCGGCGCTGTCGCCGTCGCCGGCCACCGTCTGGATGGTCAGGCGGCCTTCGCGGCGCTTGGCCTCGCCCTTGGTGCGCGAGACGGCCTTGCCGGGGGCGGCGGCCTTGCGGCGATCGTCCTCCTCGTCAGGACGGCGGCCGACATCGGCCCCGCCGGGACGGGGAGCCGAACGCGTGGCGCGCTGGATCTCGGGGGTGGCCGGAGCCGCCGCGACGCCGGCGCCGGGACGCGGACCGGCCGGACCGCGCGGACCGCCGGGGGCCGGACGCGGGTTGAGGGCCGAATAGCGGACGGTCTGGGTCGGGCGATCGCCCTGCGGACGGGCGCCTTGCGGGCGATCACCGGTCGGGGCGGGCCGGAAGGCGGCGTCGGGACGCGGCCGCTCACCGGCGGCGTCCGGGCGCGGGGCGCGCTGGTTATAGGGGCCGTCATTGCGCGGGGCGCGCTGATTGAACGCCTGGCCGGGGGCGGGACGCTCGCCCTGCGGCGGACGCTCGCCGCCCGGACCCGGGCGGTAGGTGGTGGTCGAGGTGCGGTCGTCGCGACGCTCGCGGCTCGGCTCGTAGGTGCGGGTCTGGCTCGGCGTGGCGACGGCGGAGGCCGGGCGCGGGGCCTCGGCGCGGACCGGTGCGGCGGCGGCCGGACGGGGCGCTTCGGCGGCGGCGATGGGCGGCGCGACCGG
>JAQGIN010000258.1 GCA_028291125.1 Caulobacter sp. | reverse complement strand
GCGGCCGCGATGCTCGTCTGGCTCAATTACACCGCGCCCACCTATTCCACCGCTGTCGGCGAGCAGGTCAGCGTCGGGCTCGAGGACGGCTCGCGCGTGCGGCTCAACACCGACACGCGTCTTCGCGTGCGCTTTGGGGCCGGCGAGCGCCGTGTCGAACTGCAACGCGGTCAGGCCTTCTTCGAGGTCGCCCACGACAGCGGCCGGCCGTTCATCGTCGTGGCCGGTCGCGCCCAGGTGCGCGCCGTCGGCACCAGGTTCGACGTCCGCCGCGACGATGGCGACGTGCGGGTGACGCTGGCCGAGGGCCGCGTGGCGGTGCGCGACGACACGCTGGCGACCAAGGACTGGATGCTGTCGCCCGGCCAGTCCCTGGCGCTGGGCGCGCACGCGACGAGCGCCACCCCGGTCCCGGTCGACGTGCCGGCGCTCACCGCCTGGACGACGGGACACCTGAGTTTTCGGGACATGACGCTGGCCGAGGCGGTGTCGGAGATCAACCGCTACAGCCGCAGCAAGATCGTGCTGGGGCCCGGCGCGCCGGCCGACCGAAGGATCAGCGGCGTGTTCGCGGCCGGCGACACCGACGACTTCGTCGCCGCCGTCACCGCCCTCTATGCGCTAAAGAGCGTTCGCCGGCTCGATGGCCGCCTCGAACTGCGGTCGGCCGCGCCCGGGCCCGCCTGATGTCATAATTATTTCGCAAGGTCGCTACCACGGGACGCGCGCTTGGGCGTCTCACCCGCATAGCAACGGCGGTTCTTGCCCCTCATCACGACGGGCCCGCCGATGCCCGGGGGTCGTGTATGAGGCGCGTGGTGAGTTGGATGGGGGGATCGTCGATCCCGGTGTTGATCGGCGCGGCGACGCTGGCGGTGGTTTCGGCGCAGGCGGCGTCGGCCGCCGAGCCCCGGGTGGCGGTGGCGGTCTCGGCCGGGGCCATGGACCGGGCGCTGATGTCGCTGGCCACCCAGGCCAAGGTGCGGATCCTGTTCGAAAGCCAGCTGGTGGCCGGCCGCACGGCCCCGGCCGTGCGCGGCCAGTTCACGGCGCGAGAAGCGCTCGAACGGCTGCTGGCCGGCAGCAATATCGAGATCCTGCAGGCCAGGCCTGGCGTGCTGGTCCTGCGGCCAACGCGCATCGCGATCTCCAACCCCTCGGCCGCCTCGCCGCAAGACTCGGCGGTGACGGCGGCGATGGCGGGCGCGATGGAGGACCCGCCGCAGGCTGCGCCGCCGGGCGATCTGGCCATCGTCGCCGAGCCGGCCACCACCGTCGCCGAGATCATCGTCGGCAGCCACATCCGCGGCGTCAAGGACGGCCCCTCCCCGGTCATTGTCATCGGCCGCGAGGAGATCGATCGCGGCGGTTACGCGACGATCGCCGACGCCCTGTCGGCCCTGCCCCAAGCGTTCGGGGGCTCGGCCAGCGACGATGCGCGCACCACCGCCACCGATCCCACCACGACCAATGACACCCGCGCGACGGGCTTCAACCTGCGAGGCCTGGGCGCCGACGCGACGCTCGTCCTGATCAATGGTCGCCGCATGGCCGGCTCGGGACTGATGGGCGACTTCGCCGACGTCTCGTCGATCCCGCTGGCGGCCGTGGCCCGGATCGAGGTGCTGCTCGACGGGGCTTCGGCGCTCTATGGCTCGGACGCGGTCGGCGGCGTGGTCAACATCGTCATGCGCGATCGCTATGACGGCGCGGAAACCCGCGCCCGGATCGGCGGCTCGACCCGCGGCGACCTTGGACAAAGGCAGATCGCCCAGACCTTTGGCCGCGCCTGGCGTTCGGGCTCGGTGATGGTCAGCGGCGAGTATCAGCGCCGCGACCGCCTGCGGGCCATCGACCGGTCCTTCACCGGCAACGCCGATCTGCGGGCGCTCGGCGGGAGCGACCGCCGACTGCAATTTAGCCAACCTGGCAATGTGCTCGGCGTCGATCCCGTCACGCGCCAAACGGTCCCGATGTGGGCGATCCCGGCTGGACAGGACGGCACGGCGCTGCGGCCCGGCGACTTCCTGGCCGGCCAGATCAATCTGCAGAACTATCGCGCCACCCTCGACATCCTGCCAACCCAGGAGCGCGGCAGCCTTTATGCCGCGCTCATCCAGGACCTGGGAACCCGCGTCACGCTGAGCGCCGACGCGCGCTACAGCGACCGGCGCTACACCACCCACGCCAATCCGCCGCTGACCAATCTGACCGTCGGCCGCGCCAATCCCTTCTTCGTCTCGCCCAATGGCGCGGCGTCCAATACGATCGCCTATTCCTTCCAGAACGAGGCTGGCGGCCTCAAAAGCACCGGTGAGGTGCAGAGCCGCTCGGTGTCCATCGGCGCCAAGGTCAAGCTGCCCGGCGACTGGCGCCTGGACGCCTATGCGGTTCATGCCGAGGAGCTTCAGGACAGCCTGTCGACCAATGTCCTCAACTCGGCCTATCTGAACGAGGCGCTCGGCAACATCGCCGACAACCCGCTGACGGCCTACAGCGCCGGCCGCGACGGCTATTTCAATCCCTTCATCGGCCAGGGCCGCAACCGGCAGGCCATCCTCGACTTCGTCACCTCCGGGTTCGAAAAACGCCACACCGTCGGCCGGCTCGACACCGCCAGCCTGACGGCGGACGGCGCGCTGCTTGGCTTGCCCGCCGGCGAGGTGCGCCTGGCGCTCGGCGCGCAGGTCCGCACCGAAGGGCTCAAGAGCGTCGGCAGGAGCCTCAGCAGCGCCGTCGCCCCGGTCGCCGCCTTCTCGCGGCGCGGCGAGCGCGATGTCAGCGCGCTCTTCGCCGAGGCGCGCGTGCCGCTGTTTGGCCCGGCCTTTCGCCGTCCCGGCCTTGAGCGCCTTGAGGTGTCGATGGCTCTGCGGCGCGAACACTACGAAGGCGGGGCCACGAGCGTCGTTCCCAAACTCGGCGTGATCTGGTCCCCGGTCGGCGACCTGGCCCTGAAGGCCACCTATGGCGAATCCTTCCGCGCGCCGTCCCTGGGCGAGCTGACCGATCCCCAGCAGGTCACGCCCGTCAATATCGCCAACGGCGGCGCGAGCGTCCTCACCCTGCTTCGGATCGGCGGCAATCCCAATCTGAGGCCGGAAACCGCCAAGTCCTGGACGGCGGGCTTTGAATTGACCCCCGCGTCCAGGCCGGGCGCCCGCGTGACCGCGAGCCTCTTCGACACCAAGTTCAGCGACCGGATCGGCCAGCCGGCGATCAACAACCTGACGACGGTCCTGACCGCCCCGGACCTGGCGCCGTTTCGCGCCTTCGTGAACCCCGCGTCCAATCCCGCCGATCTGGCGCTGATCCAAACCCTGCTGACCGGCGCCAGCGCCGCGGCCGCCGCGCTCTTTCCGGCGACCGCCTATCAGGCCATCGCCGACGCCCGCTACGTCAACACCGGCAGTTTCGAGGTTCGGGGCCTAGATGTGACCGGGGCCTACGGGTTTTCGGTGGCGGGCGATCCAGTGACGCTGAGCGCCAACGTCTCCTGGCTGATGTCCTACGAACGCAAGATCACGGCCTCGGCGCAGTCGGTCGAACAGGCCGGCGTCGTGGAGAACCCGGCCGACCTGCGGGCGCGCCTGTCTGGATCCTGGACGCACGGGGCGGTCACCACCACCCTCGGCCTCAACCATGTCGGGGACCTGAGCAATCCCGCCGGGCCGCGCGTCCACGCCCAAACGACGGCGGACCTGCAATTGCAATACGCCTCGGCCGCCAAAACCGGCGCGGGGCGCGGCGTCGTCATGGCCCTGACGGTCCAGAACCTCCTCGACCAGCGCCCGCCGTTCTACGACTCCCGCGCCGCCGTCGGCTACGACCCGGCCAATTACGACCCCAACGGCCGGCTCATCGCCCTGCAACTGACCAAGGCCTGGTAGGCCCACGCCCCTTACAGAACTGGATGTCGCCATGCGGATTCTCGCATCGCTTTTGCTCGCCTGTCTCGCGGTCACCGCGGCGCGGGCCCAGGGCCGACCCTTCACGGTCGAGCACCTCCTGGCCTTGGAAGACACCGGCCACGCCGCCTTCTCCCCCGATGAACGCTGGCTGGTCTACGAGACCTTCGGGCCGTGGAAGGACGCGCCGTCCTTCGACCACGACTTCCTGGTGCAGCAGGGCCTTGGCCGGCTCTTCGTCCTCGACCTGCGGGCCAATGACGCGCCGCATCCCCTGCTCGCGCCCCTCGCCGGGTCGGGAGACACGCTCGGGGAGGTTTCGCCGCGCGGCGACAGGGTGATCGTCTTTCGGCTTCGCGGCCACCGGCGCGAACTGGGGATCGTCACCCTGGCCACGGGCGGCGTGGTCTGGACAGGCCGGCACGTGGAGCCCGAGATCTGGAACCCGGCCGCGCTCTGGCGCAACGACCACGAGATCGTGGCTCTGTCGCGCGCGCCTGAAGCCGCCTCGACGCTGCTGGGCCGCGGGTGGCAGATCCAGGCCCGGACAACAGCCGCCTGGTCGGCCGCCGCTCGCGGCGCGCTCAGCGTGACGCCCCTGGGCGCGGGGATCTATGCGGGATCGAACCCGCCCGCCCCCACCGCCGACCTGATCGCGATCGACGCCGAAACCGGCGCCGTTCGCGTTCTGACCAGCGGCGGGTTTTCCGATCTCACCCTCGCGCCGGGCGGACGCACGGCCGCCCTCAACGAGGACGCCGAGACGATCTTGCCCACCGCCGCGACCGTGCTCGGCGCGGGCTTTGAGCGCCGGCGGCGTCTGGTGATGGTCGATCTGGCGGACGGCAGGAGCACGCGGCCTTGCCCGACCTGCGATCTCTTGCCCTTCGTCTGGAGCTGGTCGCCCGACGGGCGCCAGCTCGTCGCGCCGGCCCGGCAGGATGGCGAGACCCTGGGCCAAGCCCGCTATTGGCGCTTCTCGGCCGCCGGCCCCGCCCGACGTCTGTCGCCAACCCTGGCCGTCGGCGAGGCTGGCGGCCGCGACAAGCTTCCGCTCGCCGGCGTGGCGTGGCCGGGGCGCGATCCCATCGTTCTGGGCCGGATGACGGCCGCGCCGCGCCTCGACTGGTGGCGAATGACCGCGCGGGGTCCCGCCAATCTCACCGCGACCAGCGGCGGCGGCCTCCCCCAGCCCCCGACGGCGGACGGCGCGGACGTGCTGTTGCGCACCAGCGCGGGCATGATCGCGGTCCACGCGGACGGTCCGCCTCGTCCCGTGAGCGGCGGGCGGCTAGCGCCGACCGGGCCGCAGAGGGCCGGACGCGCAGGGCCCGCCATCGTCCTGGCCGACGCGGCCGGAACCAGGCTCGTCGACGCCCGGGGGGCTGCGCGCAGCCTTGCTCCCCTGGCCCAGGACACGCGTATCCTGGCGCTTGCCCCGCGATCGGGACGCATGCTGACCGAGCATCGTGATAGTCATGGCGTGCGCACCCTGACCCTTCGCGCTCCAGACGCGGCGGATCGCGCGGTGGCCACGATCAACGCCGACCTCGCATCGATCGCCTTCGCCACGCCGATCCCCATTCGTCACGAGGGCTTGGACGGACAGCCCCTGACCAGCTGGCTCTACCTGCCCCCTGGGCGCCAGGGCCAGACCGACCTTCCGGTGATCGTCGTCCCCTATCCCGGCGCGCGCTACCCCGCGCCGCGCGCCGAGGACGCCCCTGGCGAGCTCAAGTTCGACGCCAATGTCCAACTGATGGCCGCGGCCGGCTTCGCCGTCATCGTTCCGAGCCTGCCGCTGGCGCCGGACGCCGAACCCATGCCGGGCCTGGCCGAGGCCATGCTCGGCGTGGTCGACCGAGCCCGCGCCGCGCATCCCCAATTGTCGGCCACCCGGCTGGCGGTGTGGGGCCAGAGCTATGGCGGTTACGCCGCCCTGGCGGCCGGAATACAATCGCCGCGCTTTGGGGCCGTGATCGCCTCGGCCGCCGTGACCAACCTGATCGCCCGCCACGCCGCCCTGGCGCCGTCGGCGATCGCCACGCCGGAAGTCTTCCTGCAAATCCCCGGCCGTCTGGCCTGGGCGGAGACCGGCCAGGGCCGGATGGGCGCTGCGCCCTGGACGGATCCGGGCCGCTATGTGCGCAACAGTCCCGCGCTGCAGATCGACCGCATGAGCGCGCCGGTGATGTTGATCTACGGCGACCTCGATACCGACGCCAGCGAGGTCCAGGCCGTGTTCGCCTCGCTGTATCGCCTGGGCAAGGACGCCCAGCTGCTGGTGTATCGCGGCGAGCACCACGTGGTCATCAACCCCGCCAACGTCCGCGACCTCTACGCGCGCGCCTTCGACTTCCTGCGGGACTCCTTGGCCGAGCCTGGCGAGGACGTCGCGGCCAAACCGGCCGCGACCGGCCCTTCCCAGTGACGCACCCAACGCCCCGATCACCGCCGCCGCGAGGATCTGGCCATGGTCGTCACGCCAGATCAGGGCGTCGGGGTTCAAGATGGCCTCGGGGACGGGTTGTGCGCATGATCCATCACAGTCGCTCTTCTGCGCCCCCCACCTGAGCGACATGCAATGAGGCCTCGATCAGACAGCTCCTGTGGAGCGACGAGCCGGGCCTGTCGCCTCGGATGAGCCACCGGCCGAAATAGGGCGCCGCTGGAGGATGGAAATCGAGATCGAAGCTACGCACCAAGGGCTGGCGGTTCTCTTTTCGGACCCTTCGCGGACGTTTGGCAACGCCCCCCTTCAGGACGCGCCACAAGGGTGCTTTAGGCAAGCTGCTGACCTGGTCATGCAGAAAACGGCGCGTGAGCTGCGCAGCAATTGATTGTCTCTGACGTTGTGGTTATGCCAGGGACACGACGTGGCGGGGGCTCGTTGACGACACTGCTC
>JAQGIN010000234.1 GCA_028291125.1 Caulobacter sp. | reverse complement strand
TGGCCTCCTGCATCTTCTCGGCGATCTTGCGGCGCAGGCCGATGATGCGCGTGTCATGAACGCCGGTGCGGGGGACGAGGCCCGAGCCGCCGCCGTTCTCGCCGTCGGACGCCAGGAAGGCGTCGAGATCCTCGGGCGTGATCCGCCCGCCGGGGCCGCTTCCGGGCACCTGAGCCAGAGACACCCCCAGGTCGAGGGCGCGCCGACGAGTCGAGGGGGCGGCCAGCGGCCCGTCTCCCGCCGGACGGCCGGACGAGGCGGCCGGTCGCGACGCCGGCGCGGGGGCCGGCGCGGGGGCCGGCGTGGTCGGGACGGGTTCTGGAATCGGCGGCGCGGAGGGGGGCGAAGCCGGAGCCGCGACCGCCTGATCGCCGCCCGCCTCGCTCTCGAATTCGACCAGCACGGCGCCGACCGGCAACATGCCGCCGATTTCGCCATGAACGGCGGTCACGGTGCCCGCGACGGGCGAGCTGAGCTCGACCGTGGCCTTGTCGGTCATCACCTCGGCCAGGTTCTGGTCTTCCTCGACCACATCACCGACCTTGACCAGCAAGGCGACGATCTCCGCCTCGGCGACGCCTTCGCCGATGTCGGGCAGTCGGAACAGATAGAGCCCCATCGCCTAGTCCTCCATCGCGCGCTTGAGCGCCGCCGCCAGCCTGGCGGGCCCGGGGAAATAGTCCCACTCGAACGCGTGCGGATAAGGCGTGTCCCAGCCGGCGACCCGCCGCACCGCGCTCTTCAGGTGATAGAAGCAGCGCTCCTGAACGAGGGCCGACAGCTCGCCGCCGAACCCGCCAAACCGCGACGCCTCATGCAGGATCACGCATCGACCGGTCTTCTTGACCGAGGCGACGATCGCATCGACGTCCAGCGGCACGATCGAGCGCAGGTCGATCAATTCGGCGTCCACGCCGCTATCCTCGATCCCGGCCCGCGCGACATGGACCATGGTGCCATAGGCCAGCACCGTCGCCTCGGCGCCCTCGCGCACGATGGCCGCCTTGCCCAGCGGCACGGTGTAGCGCTCGGACGGAACCTCCGCGGTCGGATCACCCGCCCAGGTCTTCAGCGCCTGCTCGTGGCGTCCGTCGAACGGGCCGTTGTAGATCCGCTTGGGCTCCAGAAAGATCACCGGATCGTCGTCCTCGATGGAGGCGATCAGCAGGCCCTTGGCGTCATAGGGATTGGACGGAATGACCGTCTTCAAGCCGGTGATGTGGGCGAAGATCGCCTCCGGGCTCTGGCTGTGGGTCTGCCCGCCGAAAATGCCGCCGCCATAAGGCGAGCGCACCGTGATCGGGGCCCAGAACTCGCCGTTCGACCGATATCTGAGGCGCGCCGCCTCCGACACCAGTTGGTCGAACGCCGGCAGGATGTAGTCGGCGAACTGGATTTCGGGAATCGGCCTCAGGCCGAACGCTCCCATGCCGATGGCGGTGGCGATGATGCCGCCTTCCGAAATCGGCGCGTCGAAGCAGCGCGTCAGGCCATGCTTTTTCTGCAGGCCGTCCGTCACCCGAAAGACGCCGCCGAAATAGCCGACGTCCTCGCCGAAGATCAGGGTGTTCGGATCCTCGGTCAGCATCACGTCGAGCGCCGAGTTCAGAGCCTGGATCATGTTCATGGTCGGCATGGCGTCAGATCCCAAGTTCGCGGCGCTGTTCGGTGACCCGCCAGTCGGGGTCCTTGAAGACGCCCTCGAACATCTCCTTGACGCTCGGCTTGGACTTGCCGAGCGTGCCGACCGCCTCGGCGTCCTTGACGGCGGCGCGAACCTCGGCGTCGAGCTCGGCGATCAGGGCGGCGTGGCGATCCTCGTCCCAGGCGCCCAGTCCGATCAGGTGGGTTTTCAGCCGCTCGACCGGATCGCCCAGGGGCCAGGCTTCGGCCTCGTCCGCCGGTCGGTATTTGGTCGGATCGTCCGAGGTCGAATGGCCCGACGCCCGGTAGGTGTAGAGTTCGATCAGGGTGGCGCCGAGGTTTTGCCGCGCCCGCTCGGCCGCCCATTCCGTCGCGGCCCAGATGGCCAGGAAGTCATTGCCGTCGACCCGCAGGCCCGGCAGACCATAGGCCAGCGCCTTGGCCGCGAAGGTCGTCTCATTGGCCCCCGCGATGCCCGAGAAGCTGGAGATGGCCCATTGGTTGTTGGTCACGCATAGGATGACCGGCGCCTTGTAGACACTGGCGAAGGTCAAGGCCTCGTGGAAATCGCCCTCGGCCGTGGTGCCTTCGCCGATGTAGGCCAGCGCGATCGAATCGCCGCCCTTGAACGCCGACGCCATGGCCCAGCCGACGGCGTGGCCAAAGCGGCTGCCGACGTTGCCCGACAGGGAATAGAACCCGTACTTTCGCGCCGAATAGAGGATCGGCAGCTGCCGGCCTTTCAGCGGGTCCTTTTCGTTGGAGAAGATCTGGTTGCACAGATCGATCAGCGGATAGTTCCGCGCCATCAACCAACTGAGCACCCGATAGGTCGGGAAGCACATGTCGTCCTGCTCCAGAAACAGAGACTGTGCTGCGCCGATGGCCTCCTCGCCGGTCGACTTCATATAGAAGCTGGTTTTGCCCTGACGATGCGCTCGAAACAGCCGCTCGTCGAAAACCCGGGTCAGCAACATGGCGCGTAGACCCGACAGAAGCGTGCCCGTCGGAAGGTTTGGATTCCAGGGCCCCTTGGCCTCGCCTGAATCGCTGAGCACGCGAATGAGACCATAGGGCAGATCGCGGATCTCGGACTCGAGAGTGGTCGTCGCGGGGCGGCGTGTGTCGCCGGGCTCGGGGATCAGGGCGCGATCAAACGCCGGCGTGTCGCCGGGGCGTGCGTCGGGTTCTGGAATATGCAGGCGAAGGGGGGGACGATTCTTCATGATAACGGCCAGCCAGATGGAGGCCCAATTTGCCTTCTGACATCAGAAATGAAATTGTCTATTTGGAACGATGCGCCGACCCAGACGCATTGGCCAATGCGCCTTGGAGCAAAATTGTCGCCTCGCGTTGCGGACTAGGTCATAAGGTTGGATCAGCGCAGTCATGATGCGCGCCGCCACCTTCAGGACCTCATGGCTTCCCCGCCCGATCTCGACGAAACCGATCTAAAAATCCTGGATGTGGTCCAGCGCAACCCGCCCATGACGACCGCGGAACTCGCCGACCGCGTCGGCATGTCGCAATCGCCATGCTGGCGCCGTCTCACCCGCCTGAAGGAGGAAGGCTATATCGTCGACCAGGTCACCCGCCTCTCCGCGGAGAAACTAGGCCTGCGCACAAGCATCTTCGCCAACGTCAAGCTTTCCGCCCATGGCCAGACCAATCTCAACGAGTTCATCGAGGCCGTGTCGCGGATTCCCGAGGTGCTGGAAATCCATCCGACGATGGGGCCGTTCGACTTCCTGCTGCGGATCATCACCCGCGACGTCGAGGACTATCGCGACCTGGCGTTCGGGAGGCTTTTGACGCTGCCCACCGTCCAGGAAATCAATTCCACGATGTCGCTGGGCCCTGTCAAAATGACGACGGCGCTTCCGATCCGATAGCGCCCCCCGGGCGCGGGACCTCGAACAGGATGCGGCGTCGAGCCGCTCTTCGAGGAGGGTAAGGCGAAACCGGAACGAAGCATCGTTGCGATGGACGACAGGTTTCACCGCGACCGCCGCGATCTGAGGCCAGGCCTGGAACGTGGGATGTTATGCGCCAACCGTCCGGATCGAACGCGAGCCGCAAACGTGGCGATACGCTAGGCGATCCCCATCAACAGTTCCAGATCAAGGTGCGACTGGTCCAAAGGACCAGGCGATCGCATCGGCCGCAGGCCCAAGTCCCTCAAGAGCGCGCTGTCCTCGTCCATGCCGGGCAGGGGCGTGGTCAGCAGCTTGCCGCCGACGAAGATCGAATTGGCCCCGGCCAGGAAGCACAGGGCCTGCAGTTCGCGGCTCATGCCCTCGCGGCCGGCGGCGATGCGGA
>JAQGIN010000192.1 GCA_028291125.1 Caulobacter sp. | reverse complement strand
AGCACGGCGTAGGAATAGGTGTAGGCCGAGCCAGCGACGGGGACCATCGAGGCCAGTTCCGCGTAGCACAGGGCGGCGACGGCGCAGACCGCGCCGGCGATGATGAACGAGACCATCATGCCAGGGCCGGCCTTCTGCGCGGCTTCGGCGGTGAGAACGAAGATCCCGGTGCCGATGATGCCGCCGATGCCGAGCATGGTCAGCTGCACGGGACCGAGCGAACGGTGCAGCGACTTCTTCTCGGCGGTGGCCAGAATCGCATCCAGTGACTTAACGCGCCACATATTTCCTCCTGAGACCCGCGACACCCCCCGGGGGTCGCGTAGACAAATTTTGCGGACGGTGGCCCTGTTCACGCGATGCGGTCAAGACAAAGCCGTGACGGTCGATGAATGTTCTCCCTTGTGCGCGCTGAGCGGGCCACGGCGTGCCTCGGCGATGCTGCGGCGCGTCAAGCCCGGCGCTCCCGACGCGGCCTGGCTTGGCGATCGCCGCGCCGGCCGTTAAACCCGCCGGGTGACGCTCCCCATC
Organism: Caulobacter sp.; assembly: GCA_028291125.1. Lineage (GTDB taxonomy): Bacteria > Pseudomonadota > Alphaproteobacteria > Caulobacterales > Caulobacteraceae > Caulobacter. The sequence goes on along the minus strand of JAQGIN010000192.1, from coordinate 5,330 downwards.
CATGAGGCCCTGCCGGCCCTGAAGGCCGCCCTCGCCGCGCGCGAGGCGGCGGTGCTCGTCGCCCCGCCCGGAGCCGGCAAGACCACCGTTGTTCCTCTGGCCCTGCTGGACGAGGCCTGGATCGAGGGTGGCAAGATCATCGTGCTCGAGCCGCGCCGCCTGGCCGCTCGCGCCGCCGCCGCCCGCATGGCCTCGACTCTCGGCGAGGCGGTCGGCGAGACGGTCGGCTTCCGGGTCAGATTGCAGTCCAAGGTTTCGGCCAGGACCCGCATCGAGGTGGTCACTGAGGGGGTGTTCACCCGCATGATCCTCGACGATCCCGGCCTCGACGGCGTCGCCGCCGTGCTGTTCGACGAGTTCCACGAGCGCAGCCTCGACGCCGATCTCGGCCTGGCCCTGGCCCGCGACGCGCAAGGGCTGCTGCGCGACGACCTGCGCCTGCTGGTGATGTCGGCCACCCTGGATGGCGCGCGAATCTCGGCCCTGCTCGGCGACGCCCCGGTGGTCGAGAGCCAGGGGCGGATGTTCCCGGTCGAGACCCGCCACCTGGGCCGCGACGACCGACTGCGGCTGGAGGAGCGGGTGGTCCGCGCCGTCGAGCGGGCCCTGGCCGAGGAGACCGGCGGAGTGCTGGTGTTCCTGCCCGGCCAAGGTGAGATCCGCCGAACCGAGACCCTGCTGCGCGAGCGGCTACGCCGGCCGGACGTCGATGTCGCGCCGCTGTACGGGGCCCTGGATCCGGCCGAGCAGGATCGCGCCATCGCCGTCTCGCCGCCCGGCCGCCGCAAGGTGGTCTTGGCCACTTCGATCGCCGAGACCAGCCTGACCCTGGAAGGCGTGCGGGTGGTGATCGACTGCGGCCTGGCCCGCGTGCCGCGCTATGATCCGGCCAGCGGCCTGACCCGCCTGGAGACGGTGCGGGTGTCACGCGCCGCCGCCGACCAGCGGCGCGGCCGGGCCGGGCGCACCGGGCCGGGCGTCTGCTACCGCCTGTGGGACGAGCCGGAGACCCGCTCGCTGCCGGCCTTCGCCCGGCCGGAGATCCTCGAGGCCGACCTGTCGCGCCTGGCGCTGGACCTGGCCCGCTGGGGGGCCAGGGACGCCTCAAACCTGGCCTTCCTCGATCCGCCGCCGGCCGCCGCCTTCACCGAGGCCCGGAGCCTGCTGGTCCGGCTCAACGCCCTGGACGCCGACGGTGCCCTGACCGCCCACGGCCGGGCCCTGGCCGACATGCCGCTGCCGCCGCGCCTGGCCCACATGGTGGCGCGGGCCGCCGCCTCGGGCCAGGCCCGGCGCGGTGCCGAGATCGCCGCCGTCCTCACCGAGCAGGGCCTGGGCGGTCGCGACCTGGACCTGCGCCACCGGCTGGAAAGCTTCGACCGCGACCGCTCGCCCCGGGCCCGCGACGCCCGCACTCTGGCCGAGCGCTGGGCGCGATCGGCGGGCCGGCCGTCCGGCGCCGCGCCACTGGACGACGCCCTGCTGCTGGCCGAGGCCTATCCCGAGCGGGTGGCGCGGGCTCGCGGTCCGGCCGGCGAGTTCCAGCTGGCCGGCGGCCGCGGCGTCCATCTGGCCCCGACCGACGCCCTGGCCCGCGAGACCTGGCTGGCGGTCGGCGAACTGGGCGGCGGCGAGGCCAAGGACCGCATCCTGCTGGCCGCGCCGCTGGACGAGGCCGCCCTGCGCGCCGCCTTCGCCGACCGGCTGGTGGCGGAAGACCGGCTCGAGACCGGGCCGGGTGGCAAGGTCAGGGTCAAGCGGTTGCTGCGGTTGGGCAAGCTGGTGGTCGAGGAGCGGCTGATCGACAAACCCGACGCGGCCCTGGTGGCGACGGCCCTGGCGGGCCAGGTGCGGGCCAAGGGCCTTTCGGCGTTGCGGCTGGGGGAGGGCGTCCAGAGCCTGCGCGCCCGGGTCGCCTTCCTGCGGGCGCTCGACGGCGAGGCCTGGCCGGATCTGTCCGACGCCGCCCTGCTGGCCCGCCTCGACGATTGGCTCGAGCCGCTGCTGCATGGCCGCTCGTCGCTGTCGGGGCTCGATGAATCGACGCTGGACGGCGCGATCCGATCGCTGCTGCCGTGGGACCTGCAACAGAAGCTCGACGCGGCCCTGCCGGCCCGCTTCAAGGCCCCGACCGGCACGACGGTGGCGATCGACTACGCCGCCGAGGCCGGGCCGCGCATCGACATCCGGGTGCAGGAGCTGTTCGGCCTGACCGAGCATCCCAGCATCGCCGGCGGCAAGATCCCGCTGGTGCTGTCGCTGCTGTCGCCCGGCCACAAGCCGATCCAGATCACCCGCGACCTGCCGGGCTTCTGGAAGGGCTCGTGGAAGGAGGTGAAGGTGGAGATGAAGGGCCGCTATCCCCGCCACGTCTGGCCCGACGACCCGGCCGCCGCCGCCCCCACCACTCGGGCCAAGCCGCGCGGAACCTAGCCGTCGATGTCCCAGCCCAGGGCCACGCGGCCGGTGTAGCGCAGCTGCGGCTGCTCCTGCAGCGGATGGAAGCGGGCGCCCTGGACGTCGCGGAAGGCGCGCTCCAGGCCCAGCTCGCGATAGAAGGCCGCGCCGCCGGCCACCTCCATGGCCCGCTCGACGGTCTTGATCGCCGCCTTGCCGACCAGGGTCCGGCCGATCATGACGCGGCTGGTGGTCTCCGGCCCCGGCGTTCCGCTCGTCGCCACCTGGATCATTCCGTCCAGCGCCAGCTCGGCGGTCGCGAAGGCGTTCTCCATCGCGCCGACCAGGGTGGCCAGGGACCCATCGTCGGCCTTGCGGCGCGCCACCGTCAGCGCCTTGGCGCGAGCTCCCTCGGCGACGCCGACATAGGCCGAATAGATGATCGGGAAGGCGATCATGCCGATGATGTGGAACAGCGGATGCCAGAGGCCTTGGGGGCGGCGACCGGACACCGCCGCGTCGGCGACGAAGACCTCGGTCAGGACGATGTCGTGCGAGCCGGTGCCGCGCATGCCCAGGGTCCGCCAGGTGTCGAGCACCTCGACGCCTTGAGCCTTCAGCGGCACGGCGAAGTGCAGCACGGTCGGTCCGCCCTCGGGATCGTCCCAGACGGCGCTGGTGGACAGCAGATCGCCGGCCGGGCAGCCGCTGGAGAACGGCTTGCGGGCGGTGATCTTGAAGCCGCCCTCGACCTTCACCGCCACGCCGCCGCTCGGTAGCCAGTCGGAGCCGCCGCTGGAGATTAGCACCAGGTCCTCGGCCGCGACGCGCTTGAGCAGGCCCTCGGTCGGCGCGTTCTGATGGCGCCAGCGCCAGGCGGCGACGGCGACCAGGTGGCTGTGCATGGCGAAGGCCAAGGCCGTGGAGCCGCAGGCCGCGCCCAGGCGGCGGATGACCTGGCAGATCTCGGCGACGTCCGCGCCGCCGCCGCCGAACTCGACCGGGACCAGGGCCTTGAAGAAGCCGTCGGCCTTCAGGCGCGCGAACGCCTCGGCCACGAAGCTGTCGTCGGCGTCGTGCCGCGCGGCGTCGGCGGCGATGGCCTCGGCGACGCGGTCGGCGCGGGCGAGCCAGCCGCCGGTGGCGGAAGCCTGGATCTTGGATGCGAGCGACATGGTTTGGATCTCCCCGATCTGTCTTGGGCGAGACGTGGGCTCGCCGGTCGTCGAAACCTCCCAGACGCGGAGCGGGGCCGCTAGTTCAGCAACTGAACTGGGCCGGTACAGGAACTGAACTAGTCTGGACGCCCGGCGCGGGATTAGTCTGCCGGGCAGGGAGCCCATCATGACACAACGCAGCTATGGACAGTTCTGCCCGGTGGCGATGGCGGCGGAAATTCTTTGTACGCGTTGGACCGTGGTGTTGCTGCGCGAGATGGTCGCCGGCTCGACCCGCTTCAACGACCTGCGCCGGGGCGTGCCGCGGATGTCGCCGGCCTTGCTCTCGCAGCGGCTGAAGGAGCTGGAGGCGTCGGGCGTGCTGCGCCGGGACGCCTCGGCCACCGAGTCCGGGGTGTTCGAATATCGCCTGACCGCGGCCGGCCGCGAACTGGAGCCGCTGGTCGAGGCGTTCGGGGTCTGGGGGCAGCGCTGGGTGTCGACCGAGCTGTCGCTGCAGCAGCTCGACGCCTCTCTGCTGATGTGGGACATGCGCCGCCACCTCGACCTGACGCCGATGCCCCGGCGGCGCAGCGTGGTGCAGTTCCGCTACCCCGAACAGACGCCGCAAAATCGCGTCTGGTGGCTGCTGGTCGAGCCCGGCGCGCCGGTCGACCTGTGCTCGGTCGATCCGGGGTTCGACGTCGATCTCTATGTCTCGACCGACCTGCGGACCATGACCGCCATCTGGATGGGCGTGGACACCGTTCGCCAGGCGTTGGCGACCCAGCGGATGGCGCTGACGGGCGATGCGCCGCTGGGGGCCGACATGCAGACCTGGCTCGGCCTCAGCCCGTTCGCCAAGCAGCGCAAGCTGGCCAGCTGAGACCTAGCCGGTCACCGTGTAGATCATCACGCCCGTCGCCACGGCCAGGTTGAGGCTGTCGGCGCGGCCGCGCATCGGGATCTTGACGTTGACGTCGCAGGCGGCGGCCAGTTCCGGCGGCAGGCCCTGCTGCTCGTTGCCCATCAGGATCAGGGTCGGCTTCACATAGTCGGCGCTTTTGTGATCGACGGTGGCGGTCAGCAGGGTGCCGACCACCGAGCCGGGCCAGGTCTCGCGCCAGGCGAGGAATTCGGGGATCGTCGCCTTGGCGATCTTGACCGCGAAGATCGAACCCATGGTCGCCCGCACGCCCTCGACCGAATAGGGATCGACGCAGTCGCCGACCAGGATCACTCCGCCGCAGCCGGCGGCGTCGGCGGTGCGGATGACGGTGCCCAGATTGCCCGGGTCGCGCACCGCCTGCAGCGCCACCCAGCAGGGCGCGCTCTGCGGGATGATCGCCGACAGCGGCGCGAACACCTGGGCGAACACCCCGACCACCGCCTGGGGGTTCTCGCGCTTGGAGACCTTTTCGAGAATGTCGCGATTGACCTCGATGACCTCGCCGCCGGCTTTTTCGCAGGCGCGGGCGGCGGCCTGCAGCAGCGGATGGTCGGCGGCGTCGCGGCCGTACATCAGGATGCGCGGGGCGTGGCCCAGCTCGACCGCCTCGGTGACGATCTTCAGGCCCTCGGCCAGGAACAGGCCGCTGTCCTCGCGCTCCTTGCGCATGTGCAGGGCGCGCACCGCCTTGACGGTGGCGTTGGACAGCGAGGTGACGACCTTGGGCGTCATCGCGGGCCCTGCGCCATCCAGCGGGCGAAGAACGACAGGCCGATCTCGCGCTCGCCGCTTTCCTCCATCAAGGACAGCTCGCCCCAGTCGATGGT
>JAQGIN010000191.1 GCA_028291125.1 Caulobacter sp. | reverse complement strand
CCGGCGGACCAGATAGGGCAGCAGGTCCTCGTGGCCGCCGACCGGGGCGTAGGCGCGCAGGACGATGCCGCCGTACAGGGCGTCGGCGGCCTTGTAGAGCGCCTCGCCCATGCCGTGCAGGCGCTGGTGCTCGATGCGGACGTCGGCCGCCTTGGCCATGCGGACCACGGCCGCCAGGGTGTGGGCGTTGTGGGTGGCGAACTGGGCGTAGAGATGCGGCGCGGCGGCGATCAGGGCCTTGGCGCAGACCAGGTACGACAGGTCGGTGGCCGGCTTGGTGGTGTAGACCGGATAGTCCGGCCGGCCCGCCACCTGGGCGCGCTTGATCTCGCTGTCCCAATAGGCGCCCTTGACCAGCCGCACCATCAGCCGGCGGCCGGTGGTCTTCGACAGCGCCGCCAGGCGGGCGATCACCTCGGGGGCGCGCTTCTGATACGCCTGGACGGCGAGACCGAGGCCGGTCCAGGCGCCCAGGTCGGGCTCGCGGCACAGGCGGTCGAGCAACTTCAGCGACAAGGCCAGGCGGTCGGCCTCCTCGGCGTCGATGGTGAAATTCAGGTCGTGCTCGGCGGCGATCAGGGCCAGGCGCTTCACCCGCGGATAGAGCTCGGCCCACACCCGGGCTTCCTGGGTGGCCTCGTAGCGCGGCGTCAGGGCCGACAGCTTCACCGACACCCCGTGGCCGGCCTCGGGCCCGGCCCCGTTCGACAGCCGGCCGACCGTGCGGATGGCGTCGGCGTAGGACTGCTCGTAGCGCTCGGCGTCGGCGGCGGTGCGCGCGCCCTCGCCCAGCATGTCGAAGCTGCAGATGTCGCCGTCGCCGGCGGCGCGCCTGAGGGCGGCCTCGATCGTCCGGCCAAGGACGAACTGCTCGCCCATGATGCGGATCGCCTGGCCGACGGCGGCGCGGATCACCGGTTCGCCCAGCCGGCCGGCGATCTTTTTGATGAAGCCCGGGAGGTCCTTCTGGGCCTGGTCGTCGGGCTCGACGAGCTTGCCGGTCAGCATCAGGCCCCAGGTCGAGGCGTTGACGAACAGGCTGTCGCTGCCGCCGAGGTGGCTGGCCCAGTCGGCCGAGCCGATCTTCTCGGCGATCAGCTTGTCGCGGGTGTCGTCGTCGGGGGTGCGTAGCAGGGCCTCGGCCAGGCACATCAGGGCCAGGCCCTCGCGGGTGCCGAGGCTGAACTCCTGCAGGAAGCTCTCGACCACGCCTTGCTTGCGGGCGCTTTGCCGGGCGCCGCGCACCAGGGCCTCGGCCTCGCCGCGCACGGCGGCGCGGTCGGCGGCGGTCAGGGGGCCGGCGGCCAGCAGATCGGCGATGGTCTCGGCCTCGCCGCGATACTTGCCGGCGTCCAGCGCGTCCCAGTCCATGAACTCGATTCCCATTAAAATGCGAATTATCGGTCTATCGATCTACCGTCCGAATGTGCTTTGTTTGTGTTGCTCAATCGTCGAATTATCTTCGGAAAATACTGAGGAATTCAATGTCTAGCCTGGACGAGACCGACCGCCGCCTGCTGCGGGTCCTGCAGGCCGACGGCCGCATCACCAACGCCGAACTGGCCAAGCGCTGCAACCTGTCGCCCGCCGCCACCTTCGACCGTGTGCGCCGGTTGCGCGAGCGGGGATTCATCCTCGGCTACGCGGCCCTGCTCGATCCGGCCAAGGTCGACCGGGCCCTGCTGATCTTCGTCGAGGTGGTGCTGGACCGCACCACTGGCGAGATGTTCGACGACTTCGCCGCCGCCGTGCGCCGCGCCCCGGAGATCCTCGAATGCCACATGGTGGCCGGCGGCTTCGACTATCTGATCAATGCCCGGGTGCGCGACATGGACGCCTATCGCGGCTTCCTCGGCGACATCCTGGTGAAGATGCCCGGCGTCCGCGAGACCCGCACCTATGCGGTGCTGGAGGAGGTCAAGAGCACGGTGCAGCTGCCGCTGTAGGCGCGGCGGGTGCTCGCCCCGCACCTTAATCCCCTAGGTTCGCCTTCCTCGCCCTCGTGGCGAGGATCCATGGCGCCGCTGCCCCGACCTAGCCAAGACTTCCACGATCTTGGCGGCTGAACGATGGATCCTCGCCACAAGGGCGAGGAAGGCGGCGAGGGGGAGGCGAGGGGACTCTAGCGACGCCGATCATCCCTCGACGAACCGCTCGCGCCGCCGGAACTTCGCGACCTTGGCCTTGTTGCCGCAGGCGGCCATCGAGCACCAGCGGCGCTCGCCCTTGCGCGAGGTGTCGACGAACAGCACCGCGCAGGGCGGTCCCTCGCACTGGCGGACGCGGCCCGACAGCTCGCCGCCGAGCAGATCGACGCCCTCGCGCGCCAGGCCGGCCAGCAGGCCGGCGACGTCGCCGATCAGCCGCCGGCGGCCGTCCGCGTCCAGTCGCGGCGGGGCGGCGGGGCGGGCGGCGCGCTGGTTGAGCAGCTCGCGATCATCGTTGGGCAGGGTCTCGCCGCGCACCCGCGCCAGAGCTAGGCGATAGAGCGCCTCGCGCAGGGTCCGCGCCTGGATCAGGTCGAGCTGGCCGGCCCCGGGCGGCGCCGGCGCCAAGCCGGTGGCGACCAGCCAGCGGTCGAGGTCGCCAGGCGCGGCCAGCAGGTCGCGCGGCGCGGCGCCCAGGCGGCCGGTGACGGTGGCCGGGAGGTCCAGGGCCAGATGGCCGCCGCGAAACTTGAAGCCGTCGCGGATCTCCGCCTTCGCCGTCATCCGCGCACCGCTCCGAGGCCTCTACCGGCTTGACAGGTTACAGGCGTTCGGGGAGTTTGCACCAGTAACTTATTTAACAGGTTACTCGATTGGTGGAGGGAAACCATGGGGCGGAATGGAAGAAACATGGCGGGCGTGGTCCTCGCCCTGGGCCTGCTGGCCGCCTCGGCGGCGACGGCCGCCGAGGCGTCGCTGGCGGGAACCTGGACCCTGGTCGCGGCCGACGACCTGCAC
>JAQGIN010000184.1 GCA_028291125.1 Caulobacter sp. | reverse complement strand
TCGCCCTTGAGGACGTTCAGGCCCTTGGCCAGGTGGCGGTTGGTCTTCAGCGCCGCCAGGCCGTGGTCGGCCAGGGCCAGACCGAACGGCAGGGTGGCGTTGCCCAGGGCTTCCGACGAGGTGCGCGGGGCCGCGCCGGGCATGTTGGCCACGCAATAGTGGACGACGCCGTCGACCGTATAGGTCGGCTCGGCGTGGGTGGTCGGATGGCTGGTCTCGAAACAGCCGCCCTGGTCGATCGAGACGTCGACCAGCACCGAGCCGGGCTTCATCCGCTTCAGATGCTCGCGGCGCACCAGCTTGGGGGCGGCGGCGCCGGCGGTCAGCACCGCCCCGATCACCACGTCGGCCTTCAGCACCTCTTCCTCGACGGCGTCGAGCGTCGAGTAGCGGGTCAGGATGCGGCCCTGATAGAGGTCGTCCAGTTCGCGCATGCGCGGGATCGAGCGTTCCAGCACCACCACCTCGGCCCCGAGGCCGGCGGCCATGCGGGCGGCGTTGGAGCCGACCACGCCGCCGCCGAGCACGGCGACGCGGGCCGGCGGCACGCCGGGCACGCCGCACAACAGCAGGCCCATGCCGCCATTGTGCTTGAGCAGGGTCTCGGCGGCCGAGAACACGGCGATGCGGCCGGCGACCTCGGACATCGGGGCCAGCAGCGGCAGGCCGCCCTTGTCGTCGGTGACGGTCTCATAGGCGATGGCGGCGCAGCCGGAGGCCAGCAGGCCCTCGGTCTGGGCCGGGTCGGGGGCCAGGTGCAGATAGGTGAACAGGATGTGGCGCGGCTCCAGCCGCTCCCACTCGACCTTCTGTGGTTCCTTGACCTTGATGATCAGCTCGGCCCCGGCGAACACCGCCGCGGCGTCGGGGGCGATGCTCGCCCCGGCCCGGCGGTAGGCGTCGTCGACATAGCCGGCCTCGAGGCCGGCGCCGGCCTGGACCAGGACCTCGTGGCCGTGGGCGACATATTCGCGGACGGCGGTGGGGGTCAGGCCGACCCGATGTTCGCCGGGCTTGATCTCGGAAGGGACGCCAACGCGCATGATAGTTTCCTCCTGATGGGCTTTGACGCCGGTTTACGCCTCAAGGCTCGCAGGGTCCCTGGGGATTTCATCCTTCAGCGGGCGTGATATGCAAGGATCCTGCGTTGCTGAGGCCAAAACATGAAGAAACCTGCGGTGCTGCTCGACGCCTTCGACCGCAAGCTGCTGACCCTGCTGCAGCGACGCGGCCGGGCCAGCTATGTGGAAATGGCCGAGGCGGCGAATCTTTCCGAATCCGCCTGCCTGCGGCGGGTGCGGGCGCTGGAGGAGGCCGGGGTGATCGGCCGCTACGCCGCGGTGATCGACGAGCGGGCGGTGGGCCTGCCGCTCAGCGTCTTCGTCACCGTCACCCTGTCGTCCCAGGCCGAGGCGACGCTCAGCGGCTTCGAGACCGCCATCGCCAATGTCCGCGAGGTGGCCGAGTGCTATCTGATGACCGGCGGCTCGGACTATCTGCTGCGGCTGGTGGTGCGCGACGTCGACGATCTGGAGCGAGTCCACGCCCGCGAGCTGACGCGGATCCCCGGCGTGGTGCGGGTCAGCTCCAGCATCGCCCTGCGCACCGTGGTCAAGCGCGTCGAACTGCCCCTGTAGCGCTTGCGGATCCTTAACCTTGCTCTGGCTTGGTGGACGCTCGCGATTCACCACGGGGGTGGCTGCATGCTTTCACGACGCGCCTTGCTGGGCGGCCTCGCCCTCGTCGGGACGGCGGCGCCGTCCCTGGTCCTCGCCGAGGGCGAGGAACTGGTCCCGGTCCGCAAGCCGGTGGTCCGCCGCCGGCCGGTCGCGCGCCGCGTTGTGGCCAAGCCCGTCCCCGCCGCCAGTCCCGCCCCCGCTCCGGCGCCGGTCGCCGCCGCACCGCCGGCTCCGGCTCCGCCGCCGCCCGCTCTGGCCGAGGACGCCGACATCTGGGGCAATCCCGATGACGCCCTCGCCCGCCTGAAACAGGGCGCCGCGGTCTTCGCTCGGGGCGGCGCCAGCCTGGCCCTGCCCGGCTGGACGCGGATCGCCGCCGTGGCCAAGGCCCAGCGCCCGTTCGCGATCATCGTCGGCTGTTCGGACTCGCAGGTCCCGCCCGAGATGATCTTCGACTGCAGCCTGGGCGACCTCTATGTGATCCGGGTGGCCGGCGCGACCGTCGACGATATCGGGCTCGGCTCGATCCTCTACGCGGTCAAGACCCTGGCCGCGCCGCTGATCGTGGTCCTGGGCCACACCCAGTGCGGGGCGGTGGCCGCCGCCGTCGACGCGGCCACGCGCCAGACCGACCTGCCCGGCGCGCTGCAGGCCCTGGTGACTCCAATCCTGCCGGCGGTGCTGAAGGCGCAGACCCAGACGCGCGCGCCGGCCGACCTCGTCGACGCCGCGATGCGCGAGCACGTCCGCCGCACGGCCGAGCGCCTCAAATACGCCGACGCCCTGCTGGCCAGCCGCCTGGCCCAGGGCAAGCTGAAGATCGTCTCGGCCTGCTACAACCTGGCCACCGCCGAGGTCGAGTTCGCCGCCTAGCAGGGCGCGCCGGGGCTGAGCACCCGCTGATAGTCCTCGAGGCTGGAAATGCCGACATTGAGGTCGGTGACCAGGCCGTTGGACAGCGAATAGACCCAGCCGTGGACCGACAGCGGCTGGCCGCGGGCCCAGGCGTCCTGCACGAAGACGTCGGCGGCGACGTTGCGCACCTGGCGGATGACGTTCAGCTCGCACAGCCGGTTGAGCATGGCCTTCTCGTCGGGCAGGGCGTCGAGCTCGTGCTTGTGCTCGGCGTGCACCTCGCGGATCGGGTGCAGCCAGTGGTCGACCAGGCCGCGGCGCTTGCCGTCGATGGCCGCCGCCACGCCGCCGCAGCCATAGTGGCCGACCACCATGACGTGCTTGACCTTGATCACGTCGATGGCGAACTGCAGCACCGACAGGTAGTTGGCGTCCTGCGGCGGGGCCAGGTTGGCGACGTTGCGGTGGACGAACAGCTCGCCGGGATCGAGGCCGACGATCTCATTGGCCGGCACCCGGCTGTCGGAGCAGCCGATCCACAGATATTCCGGGCTCTGCTGGTTCTCCAGCCGCTTGAAGAATTCGGGGTCGACCTGGGTCTTGCCCTTCGACCAGGCGGCGTTGTTGGCCTTCAACTCTTCAAGCATCGGCGGCGTCCGGGTGTTTCGAGGGATGGGCGGCGGCGAAGGCCGGGTGGGCGGCGGCGCGCTCGCCCGCGGCGCGGATGGCCGGGAACGGGGCCAGGTCGACGTGGAAACGGGCGGCGTTGTAGATCTGCGGCGCCAGGCAGCAGTCGGCCAGGCTCGGCTGGTCGCCGAACGCGTAGCCCCGGCCGTGGCGGGCGATCATCGGCTCCAGGGCGGTGAAGCCGTCGGCGATCCAGCGCTGGGCCCAGGCGTCGCGTCCGGCTTGATCGACGCCAAGACCGGTCAGGGCCCGCAGGATGCGCAGATTGTTCACCGGATGGATGTCGCAGGCGATGATCTCGGCCATGGCCCGCACCGTGGCCCGGTCGAACGGGTCCTTGGGCAGCAGGGCCGGGGCGGGGACGGTCTCGTCCAGCCATTCGAGGATCGCCAGGCTCTGGGTCAGGACCCGGCCGTCGACCTCGAGGGTCGGCGTCAGCTTCTGCGGATTGAGCGCCGCGTAGTCGGGTTGCTGGTGCTGGTTGGCCGCCAGGTCGAGCGGCGCGATGTCATAGGCCAGGCCCTTGAGGTTCAGTCCGATCCGCACGCGATAGGGCGCGCTGGCCCGCCAGGCGCTATGCAGGATGAGCTTCATCCGCGCCTCCCCTAGACCAGGGTGAACGACAGTTGGCCGACGCCTTCGATCTGGCCCTCGACGCGGTCGCCGCGCCCGATCGCGCCGACGCCTTCGGGGGTGCCGGTGAAGATCAGATCGCCGGCCTGCAGCCGCCACAGCTTGCTGGCCTCGGCGATGATCTCGGCGACGTTCCAGATCATGTCGGCGATCTCGCCGCTCTGGCGCGCCGCGCCGTTCACCGACAGCTGAATGCGCCCGGCCGGGGCCGCGCCGTCGGCCGGGCGGATGGCCGAGATCGGGGCGCTGGCGTCGAAGGCCTTGCCGGCTTCCCACGGCTGGCCCTTGGCCTTGGCCGCGCCCTGCAGGTCGCGGCGGGTCAGGTCGACGCCGACGGCGTAGCCGAACACCTTG